>NZ_JAAHIE010001288.1:0-1276 GCF_010671945.1 Moorena sp. SIO4E2 | reverse complement strand
TACTTGGCGAATTTAATTCGCCAAGGTCAAGCGCACCTGAGGTCAAACTTAGTACGTTTGTTCTACTCAATCGCTGAACTTTCAACGTATTTTGAGCCAGAAAGAATAAACCGTTGCGATTACTATTAGGATTTTTCAGATTTCTCAAATCACATTCTCAATCATCTCGGGGTTATTGATAATAAAAGGCTCTTATTGACATTGAATCAGCAGATTTTAGGTTTGTGATCCTATCAAAGAACTTTTATCTGTAGTTTTTGATACGAATTTAGATGAGCTTACCCTGGTATGGCTCTTCCGTTTTTGATAATCTCTCTTCGATTCTAAGCTATACTTTGCCCAGACGTAAACGTACCTTTTTTTTATAATATCCTTCGCACTTGTGAACAACTTAATTTAATGACTGTTACTTTTTATAAGTATTTTGCTAATATTTGGGCTGACCATCGCCCAAATTCATATCCTAATTATTGTGGATATTTTTGGCTCTCCTAGACTGATTATACTAAATTAGTAGTTTAAATGAGCTTAACCCCTTAAATAGCAAGGGATTCAATAAACTAAAAATACATTGTCTTGATGCAGTCGCTCATGGGGTAAACCCCCAAGACCGCGCTGCATCGCTTTTATTAAATTTGCATTTTTAAATTACTCAAACCCTTATTTAGTAAAGATTAGGGCGATTATTTTATACTAATTTATCATAGCCACTCTAGGAGAGCCATATTTTTCGACCGTATCTAATAAAATATCTATGTACTTATCTGTAGCTTTTTGATAATTACCTTTCATTCTTTGATCTTTAAGGCTTTCTAAGTTATCTGGTTCTCCGTGGACACACCAGTAACAAAATTTGTTTTTTTTATTACCCAATAAAATTAGCAATTTCTTGCTTTATTTTGCAATTTTTTAACAAAATTAATATCATAATCATCTCTATGATATCTCCATTTGATTCTATTTTTAGAGCTTTTTTAATTTTTGGCTTTTGCTCCGATGTAAGATAATTTTTGGCTGGTATCTTTTTTATTATTTACTTGCTGTTAACTCTATTATACCCAATTTAAATGCGCAACAGCTTATTATTTTGTTGCAATCACAAAAAACTGAGTGGAGGCAGTAGGCTGATCGCTCCTGCAAATAAATACGCTCTAAGGCTTGATCAAATTTCTCTCTAATTTCCGATAGGTTTTGACTTGCCGCAGACGCTCTAATGGTGGATAGAGAATCATCACACCTAAGGGAACTGCTGTCACTAAAATGGCGATCAGTACCA
>NZ_JAAHIE010001287.1:0-1277 GCF_010671945.1 Moorena sp. SIO4E2 | reverse complement strand
TGGTAGCTAAAAGTGTACGTAGCACCCAACCACTATGGGGCGATCGCGCTACGAATAGCATCCCAAATTGTTTGACACCAGAGTACTGGGCTAGCACTTCAGTTTGACCAGGATAATCATGTCCTGCTGCTTTCCAGAGAGACTTGGCAATGGGTGCGGTCACAATACCATCAAACTCACCACGTTGGGTAAGTGCGATCGCATTTTCGAGATACAGAAAACTAAGAGCACCACTAGCAGCATTACCAACACCTGGGGTTATTTGAGCCCGTTGTCCATAATCCAACTCAATGTCAAGGATTGATAATGTCTCTGGGGAAGCTAAAGTAGCTACATCTTCAACCCCCTGTTGACGTAGCTGGGTGTAAGCCGCATTCAAGAGGTACCGACTTCCAATCACCGTTATCTCACAATTCCTAGTGACTTGGGAATCTGCCAATGCCTTGAGGACAACTTCTGGTCCAATGCCTGCCGGATCTCCCAAGGTCACCGCTAACCGAGGACGCCTTGGTGGTGAGTTAAGTTTTCCTGTCAAAGACATGTTCTGATCGTTTGTTGACAAGTCTGACATAATTCGTAAACACTCCAGTACCCTAACCCCTTTGCTGGAATACTCTTGCTCAGGATTTCCATAGGATTGCTATATTCTGGCACCCTAGTCATGATACCTTGTAACAAAAGTACATAGGAGATCATAAAACTAATGGGTACAGAAATTTTCAATGCAGCGTTTTTGTCCTTCACCTTGATTCTTGTGGGTTTGGGCTTAGGCTTCTTATTACTCAAAATCCAGGGAGTGTCAGAATAGTTAAGAGTGAATGGGTTATGGGGTAAGGGCTGTGGGGTTTTGTGAATAATTCTTTCACAGTTTTCTTCCACATCCATGACTTATGCTGTCTTAGCCTAAACCCATTCTCCCACACCCCTCACCCGATGGCCTTGCTTATTGAGTAGCTTAAAAATGAGAGATCGACGAAATTTCTGATAGAATCTTATAGAAACTTTAAGATTCCTTACTAAAATTACTATAATGAACTTGTTGGTCGTCGGTGCAACTGGCACCTTAGGAAGACAGGTGGTTCGTCGTGCACTGGACGAGGATCATCAGGTACGCTGTCTTGTACGCAGTCCACGCAAAGCCTCTTTCCTAAAAGAATGGGGAGCAGAACTAGTACAAGGAGACCTCTGTGTTCCAGAAACCCTACCAAAAGCCCTGGAAGGGATCACAGCTGTCATTGATGCGGCAACATCGAGACCAACAGATTCTCTGACCATCA
>NZ_JAAHIE010001286.1:0-1279 GCF_010671945.1 Moorena sp. SIO4E2 | reverse complement strand
AGTTAGGTCTTGATCTGGCCAAGGTGGGTAGCGGGAGCTTGACACTCCCACATCGGTACGATCTTTTTAACTCTCTAAAAAAATCATACCGAACAAGAAGCGAAGCAGCACGGGTTCACCCTGCTGCTTCGCAACCTTGTAGAATCCCCCGTGCTTCAGCCGGGGGAGATGTCAAAGAAAAGGCAATGCTGAATTTCTACCCTTTGCTGACAAAGAATTTGAAGTAGTATTTAATACCATCAGCTTTTTACACTACCTAAATCCTCAACAAGTTTTCTCAGAAGTTAGTCGGATCCTGGAACCCAAAGGACATTATTACCTAGTAGACTATTCTGTTAGAAAGCGAAAAAAGTCTTTACCAATTTCCCCTAACCAGATTCGTTTCTATAGCCGACAGCAACGGGAAGAATTTGGCCAGGTAGCAGGTTTGTCATGCTTAGGGCATCACCATCTCCTCGGACCAGTTGTGCTAAGTATCTTTCAAAAACCTTAATAACTATAATAATAATTCCCTCTCTTCACACCTCCGATCACCTACCACACCTCCTTCTCTTTCCCGATTCCCGACTCCCGATTCCCGACTCCCGACTCCCGACTCCCTAACCAAAGCGCTATAGTTACTGAATCACCTCACAGCACTCTGCCACAGATGCCCGTTTTTCCATAGCAGCCACCAGTGCTTCATAAGATTCCCAGTGTTCAGTAATCATACTAGTCGCCTGACGCTCAGCCCATCGTGCTTTCACTGAGTACTCACTACCAGAAAAACCTAACCCTTCCAAAGCATCTCGGAGTTTTTCGCAGTCTTCTGCTCCGCCCTCAACATTCTCATAGACTATAGTTTCCGCAGCAATCCCTGCCATCCAAACCGTGCAAAATCGATCTAAGGTTAATCGCATTTCTCGAAGATTATAAGCCTTAGCCGATAGTGCTTCAGTATCAAAGCTCACACCACCATTACCCAGTTGTCCCTCCTTCAAAGCTTCCCAAGCACTTAAGGTGTAACCAGTGATTGGAATACCAAGTAAGTAAGCCACCAGAAAATGACCCGCTTCATGGCGAATTATGCGTCCGCGATGTTCAGGATTAGTACTCGCCAATACATCTAACAGCAGCGTTAACCCTTTCCCTTGGAAGCTGAAGCCATCTAAAGTAACAAGACTCAAGACACCAAAAGTAGTTACCGCAGGGATTGCCGGAGAAATATTCAACAGTGGTCCTAGCAAAACCGAAAGGGTCATGCCAAAAACACCAATAGCAATTAAATTCAGCGCAATTT
>NZ_JAAHIE010001285.1:0-1282 GCF_010671945.1 Moorena sp. SIO4E2 | reverse complement strand
AAGATTTCTGGAACTGTGTCATCTTGGATCGAAAGCGTGACGTAATAACCATCAGCCTTTCGAGTTATAGTAGCAGTCTTTACCTTGAAGCCTTCAGGGATAGGTCTGTGATAGATCATCTTAACTTTTCCAAACTTAGGAAGAGTTAAGGTGTTTCCATCTATAGGACTTTTGGACAAACAAGGGAAAGTGAAAGACTTATACCTGTTTTGGCCTTTGAATCTAGGTCTTCCGCTCTTCTTTCCGTTGCAGTCTCCTTTTAGGAATCGCTTAAAAGCTAAGTCAACACGCTTTACACAGTCTTGTAAAACTTGAGACTGAATATCAGCGTACCAAGGTCTATCCTTTTTTAATTGAGGAAGGGTTCGTTTCTGTGAAAAATAGTCTGGATTATCCCTTAATTCTGGGACATTACAAATAAGAGGACAAGAATTGATTGAGCAGCGGCTTTGCTCGTACCATCTAAATCTATCAGCCAGTAAGTAGTTGTACTGGTGTCGAAGCATATCTAGCCATTTTTCTACTTTCTGTGCCTGTTCTTTTGTTAGTCTTAGCCGGTACTGATACGCTGCTATCATCGTTGCTGCCTCCTGTTTTTCGACCTATACTTAGTATAGCGCAAGTATTTACAGGTGTCAACGCACAATGAAGGATAAAAATTTGATGATTAGATTGACTGATTTTGAAAAAAGGCAACTAAGACAGGAAGCCGATCGTAGAGGTATGACCAACTCTGAGTTGATAAGAAGCTTGATAGCTCGTTTCCCTGATCCGAAAGAGTCTGTGTAAAATTCATCCCACACCTATGCTACGCATTAGGATGTGGGGCTTCTTTTACCGGACAGCTAACTATGGGATTGGCCAAAGGCCAGGCTACGCGATTGGCCTTTGGCCACGCTACGCGATTGGCCTTTGGCCACGCTACGCGATTGGCCTTTGGCCACGCTACGCGATTGGCCTTTGGCCACGCTACGCGATCGCATGGTTGTTTAACAGTTAGGCTTCCGCAACGGTTAGGTTTCCGCAACGGTTACTATAGTCGATGCGATCGCATAGTTGATTAAATCTCTAGACGTAAGCTATCAGTTATCAGCTATCAGCTATCAGCTATCAAATGTCGGCCTGTGGCCAAACTACTGTTGGCGCAGCGTGCGCGTAGCGCAATCAGTACTTTTGAATAAAATAAGCTGACGGCACCTCAAGTAGCGTGAGCTAAAAGCTGACCGCTGATAGCTGACCGCTGACCGCTGACCGCTGACCGCTGATAGCTGATAGCTTAGGT
>NZ_JAAHIE010001284.1:0-1287 GCF_010671945.1 Moorena sp. SIO4E2 | reverse complement strand
ATGCCCATGTCACCAGAGGAGTTAAAACAGGCAATTGTAGAACCAGCCAAACAGGTAGATTTGGAGATTGAGCCAGAACTGGTGAAAGAAATACTGGCAGATGTAGCGGATGCGCCAGGATATCTGCCATTACTGCAATATACCCTGACACGACTGTGGGAAGAAAGCACTGATAACTGTTTGCGGCTCAACACCTATGTCAAATTGGGTGGTGTGATGGGTACCTTGCATCAACGGGCGACTGAGGTCTATGAGCTTTTTTCTGAGCAAGAACAAGCAGCAGTTAAGCATATTTTTCTAGCACTGACTCAGTTGGGAGAAGGTACAGAAGATACCCGCAGACGAGTATTAAAGCCGAATTTAGTGAATCAGCGCTACAGCGAAGAACTTATTGATACCGTAGTTCAGAAATTAGCTAATGAAAAGCTAGTTGTTACCACTGAAATGGTAAGTAAAGGAGGAGAAGCAAAGAGAGTAGCAGTGGTGGATGTGGCTCATGAAGCTTTGATTCGTCATTGGAGTCTGTTGCGGAGTTGGATAAGTGAAAACCGGGATGGAATGAGAATAGCCCGTAAAATTGAAGCGGCGGCTGAAGAGTGGACAAGGGAAGGTAAGCCAGAAGAAATTGCTTTTTTACTACAGGGAGCAAAATTAAGTAATGCTGAGGATTATCTCTCTAAAGATATCTACCGGGGTCAACTTAATAGTAATGCACAAGAATTTATTAAGGTTAGTCAAAAAGTCCGCGAGCGCATACTTAACGAAGAGAAACAACGTCAACAGGAAGAGAAGCAACGTCAACAGAAACGTCTAGAGGAGTCTGAAGGCAAACGTCAAGCAGAGGTGAAGGCTCGTCAATTAGCAGAGAAAAATCAGAAGCAACTTAGGATTTGGTTGACATTGGTTATAGTGGTTGGAGTTTTTGCCACTATTTTTGGTTTACAATCTCGTAAACAGGCAATTAACTCAGAATTACTAGCAAAAGCTACCAATATAAAATCTTCTCTATCAGTAAAACCTACTCCAAAAGAATTGATCCAAGCTATTGAAGTAACAGCTGAGATTAAAAACTCCCAAAAATCCTTACAAGCAAAGGTAATCTATTTAGAACCAAAGGTGATCAATGAAGTTAATTCTAGCTTATTGACAGCCTTAGACAAGGTTCGAGAAAGGAATCGTTTACAAGGTCATACAGACATAGTCACTGATAATCTGTTTGCCATCTGGGCTAAAAGCGATATCAGTGACCAATATCGGAAGAGAACATTAGCGATGTGAAGACACCTG
>NZ_JAAHIE010001283.1:0-1287 GCF_010671945.1 Moorena sp. SIO4E2 | reverse complement strand
TAGACTAATAAGTACTACCTACTTATTGTACCCTAGCCGCCATGTCTTTGACTCAAGAATTAAAAACGGCAACAGAAACGCCAACAGAAAAGGCAACAACTGTACCGGAAGATGTTATATTTCCCCCTAGGGATTTATTCAGTGACGAACCACCTTTGGAAACTGATCTACATCGACTACAAATGACCCTACTCATCCAATGCCTAGAGTGGTTGTGGGATGAGCGTGATGATTTCTATGTCTCGGGAAATCTGACTATTTATTACAGTCCTCGACAACGTAAGTCTGAAGAATTTCGTGGGCCTGACTTTTTTGTGGTGCTGGGAACTGAGCGCAAACCTCGGAACAGTTGGGTAGTGTGGCAAGAAGAGGGGAAGTATCCGAATGTGATTGTAGAAATTATTTCCCCTACCACAGCAGATACGGACCGAGGATTAAAGAAGCAAATCTACCAGGATACATTCCGTACTCCCGACTATTTCTGGTTTGACCCCAACACCCTGGAATTAAAGGGCTTCCACTTGGTAGATGGTTGTTATCTCGAACTTGAGCCTAATCAAGAAGGTTGGTTGTGGAGTCAACAGTTGGCACTATATTTGGGAATTTATGACTCAAAATTACGTTGGTTTACTCCAGAAGGACAACTAGTTCCTGCCCCTACTGAAGCAGCCGAACTCGAAAAGCAACGAGCCGAACAAGAATGTCAGCAAAAGCAACAAGCTCAGGAGCAATTAGCTCAAATGGAGTCATTGTTAGCTCGTTATCGAGAACAGTTCGGTGATTTCCCTCAGTGATATAGCATTTCTCATAGCTATGAGGTACACATAATTTTTATCCTGTTCCCTACTCCCTACTCCCTACTCCCTAAAACCCATAATTCTATACCTCACCCCATTGATATAGCATTACACATGAAGGTCAGGACATTCCTAAACTCCGAAACTTAGTCATAGCTGACTTCTGACTTCTGACTTCTGACTTCTGACTTCTGACTTGCGCGTAGCGCCATAACTGCTATATCTGTAATGAATGTAACTGTGTATAGGTTCCATCTTTAGCCAGCAGTTGAGGGTGATTGCCAACTTCTACAATATGCCCTCGTTCCATAACTACAATCCGGTCAGCCTTCCGAATCGTTGACAGGCGATGAGCTACTACAAACGTTGTGCGGTTTTCCATCAAGTGTTCCAAAGCGTCCTGAATCAAAGCTTCCGAAGCAGTATCTAGAGACGATGTTGCTTCATCGAGAACTAACACCCGTGGATTACGAATTAAAGCACGAGCAAT
>NZ_JAAHIE010001282.1:0-1289 GCF_010671945.1 Moorena sp. SIO4E2 | reverse complement strand
ACCAACTCCAGCGTAACCGCAAGCGCATTGAGCTGATCAACGAAACTGCCCGTCGCGAAGCCCTGATTGCACCAATTCTGTTTGAAGTAGTCGATCTAACTAATCACCGCATTTACATTGAATATTCCATTGCCGTTAGCGAACACCTGCGGGGAACTTTAGATTATTACATTGCTAACCATAACCTGATTGTGATCGAAGCCAAACAATCTGATCTGGTACGGGGCTTCACTCAACTGGCGGTGGAGTTGGTTGCCCTTGATCAGTGGATCGAGTCTGACCAGAGAATTTTGTATGGCATTGTTACCACCGGAGAAGACTGGCGTTTCGGTACTTTTAATCGCCTTGAACGTTCCATACAACAAGACCCCAAGCGCTACATCGTCCCAGAAGAGTTAACCCAGTTGCTGGAAATTTTAGTCGGGATTATGACTTGAAACCATAGCTGAATGCTTACTATGAAATGCACCCCCTAAGAATTACGTTTTATGGTAACTTAATAAATCCGGCTTGTACAAAATGTTGGTCAAATGTTAAAGCAACATTAATTTTTAGCTTGTTCATCACCACAAAAGATAGGCAATCTGTTAACGAATATGATTTATCTTGATATTTCTGAAAATAGTCCCATCCTTCTAAAAAAAGAACTTCATTAACCTGAATCAAATCTACTACAGAGCTGGTTAGTAAACGTTTTCCTATCTCCACCGCTTTACTATGAAGATAACGACTATTTAAGAAGGTTACCACTTCATCAAAAACATAAGACGTTGTAACTAATTTTAAAGTCTTTCTGTCTAAACTTTGCCAATGATTTAACGTGATTTGGTGATTTTGGTCATCAGCCAATTCTAAAGCTATAAGATAGCTTGTGTCTAAAAACAAGCAATTCATTATTAATAGTTATATAAATACTGATCAATAGATGTAGAAGCATCACTGACTCCACCCACAACTGGATTATCTCCGAGTCCCCAAATGGGATCATCTACATCATTGTTATTTTCTGGTAGCTGTTGATTTTGTTGCTGTAATTGTTTAAGTTTAACAATTTCATGATGTAAGGCTAACACAACTAATTCCTCAAGATTATTGACTAGTCCTGTTTGAATTAGTTCTTCTGTAGTTTTCAGCAAATCTATTGGTAAATTTAATGTGATTTGATTGACGTTTTCCATGGATAGTATTGTTTTGATGAGATGAGAGGCTTACTTATGATTAATTTAGGTTATATATAGTCTAGCTTAGTTAGCAAAACTAAACTTGCCCATGATTAAGCTAACATTAGA
>NZ_JAAHIE010001281.1:0-1292 GCF_010671945.1 Moorena sp. SIO4E2 | reverse complement strand
TCTTTTGCCTTTTGCCTTTTGCCTCTTATCTGTTCCCTACTCCCTACTCCCTACTCCCTACTCCCTTTCCTTTACTTCCACCATCCGCTAACATCCTCAACCGCTGCCATCGTTTCTCTTAGGGCTTCAACACCCCCAAACTTAATGATTAAAGGAGCTAATTGAGGAAGAGTTTTAATAAAATTGGGACGGGTTAGACTAGCTAAACTATCAAGAATTTCTTGCCAATCAGGAAAATCAACTGACGAAGGAGTTAAGTTCTCAATCAAGTGCTGTAAGGCAAATGCTCGGTAGTATTCAGACTCAATCCCTCTGGCGCAATCTAAGGCTTGGGGTAACAACACATCGGGTAAGTGGGGGGCTAAGCGCTCTAAAGCATAGGCTCGGTGGTGTTCAAACTCAATCCCTCTGGCGCAATCTAAGGCTTCTGGTAACACATCGGGTAAGTGGGGGGCTAAGGCGATTAAGGCAAATGCTCGGTGGTATTCATACTTAATCCCTCTGGCGCAATCTAAGGCTTTTGGTAACACATCCGGGAAGTGGGGGGCTAAGGCGACTAAGGCTTTGGCTCGTTCGTATTCATACTTAATCCCTCTGGCGCAATCTAAGGCTTGGGGTAACACATCGGGTAAGTGGGGGGCTAAGGCGACTAAGGCATTAACTCGTTCGTATTCAGACTTAATCCCTCTGGCGCAATCTAAGGCTTCTGGTAACACATCGGGTAAGTGGGGGGCTAAGGCGATTAAGGCAAATGCTCGGTGGTATTCAGACTTAATCCCTCTGGCGCAATCTAAGGCTTCTGGTAACACATCGGGTAAGTGGGGGGCTAAGGCGACTAAGGCATTAACTCGTTCGTATTCAGACTCAATCCCTCTGGCGCAATCTAAGGCTTGGGGTAACAACACATCCGGTAAGTGGGGGGCTAAGGCGACTAAGGCTTTGGCTCGGTAGTTTTGATCGGAAATCCCTCTGGCGCAATCTAAGGCTTTTGGTAACACATCCGGGAAGTGGGGGGCTAAGGCGACTAAGGCTTTGGCTCGGTCTTTTTGATCGGAAATCCCTCTGGCGCAATCTAAGGCTTTTGGTAACACATCGGGTAAGTGGGGGGCTAAGGCGACTAAGGCTAATACTCGTTCGTATTCAGACTCAATCCCTCTAGCGCAATCTAAGGCTTTGGGTAACAACACATCCGGTAAGTGGGGGGCTAAGGCCACTAAGGCTATGACTCGGTGGTATTCATGGGAAATCCCTCTGGCGCAATCTAAGGCTTTGGGTAACAACACATCCGGTAA
>NZ_JAAHIE010001280.1:0-1294 GCF_010671945.1 Moorena sp. SIO4E2 | reverse complement strand
TTTAAAATAACCGTACAATTGCGGAATTAGTTGAATAGCCTAATTGGAGACATTGGGCAATTTTACGGTTATTTTGGTAATGGGTAATGGGTTAAGGGGAGTAGGGAATCGGGAGTAGGGAGTAGGGAGTAGGGAATCGGGAATCGGGAATCGGGAATCGGGAGTCGGGAATCGGGAGTCGGGAATCGGGAGTTGGAAATCGGGAGTTGGGAGTCGGGAGTCGGGAATTGAATGTAGTTCATAAGTAAGTATTCCGCTCTCAGCTATCAGCTATCAGCTGAGTAAAACGAGCAGGGATTTTCAAGCAGCCGTACCAGCACCCCCCAGCTTGTTTACTACCTCCCGTTGATGAGCTGACGGCTGACGGCTGTTCGCGTAGCGTGCGCGTAGCGCATTAGCTGAATGCTTACAAACTATCTTTGGTTATTCCAGTATTAGTCGCGACGGGTCAATTTAAAAGCGGAGGAATAATAGCCAATGGAAGAATTAATGACTCTAAAGGAATTGCTCTACGAAGGCAAAATCCCTGAAGCCCTGGAACTGATTGAAGAATTGGAGGAGATGAGCAAATCGGATAAACTGAATAAACTATTTAGTTACGGAATTATTCTGCTGTTACATCTAATTAAAAAAGCTGCTGAGAAACGAACGACTAAATCTTGGGAAGTATCAATCCGCAATGCGGTTAAACAAATTCAACGGACTAATAAGCGCCACAAGGCTAAAGGAACTTATCTAACCGAAGAGGAATTATTAGAAACTTTAGAAGATGCCTATGAATCCGCTCTAGATCGAGCCTCATTAGAAGCATTTCAAGGAACTTATGAAGCTGAAGAAATTGCTAAAATGGTGGAGCGCGAGGAAATTATAAAAACAGCAATGGATTTGATTTTGTAGGGCTATCAGCTTAAGCGCTACGCGCACGCTACGCGAACAGCCGTCAGCAATCAGTTATTAGCTATAGCGCTAGGCAATAGGCAAGAGGCAATAGGCAAGAGGAACCCACCCCTAACCCCTCCCAGGAGGGGAAGGCAAGAGGCAAGAGGCAATAGGCAATAGCTTACTAGAACAGCTTTTGCTACTTGTATCAATGTCCTAACTTTAATGCGTAGTGCTATATCAGTTATTAGCAATCCATGTAGGAATTGTTATAATTATTGATGCCCTATTCCCTATTCCCTATTCCCGACTCCCGACTCCCGACTCCCGACTCCCGACTCCCGACTCCCTTTGCTACAAATATTAGCATTGATCACATGGTCAAACTTAACTGAGAGCCAAGGGATGTCTTAGA
>NZ_JAAHIE010000128.1:0-15679 GCF_010671945.1 Moorena sp. SIO4E2 | reverse complement strand
CTGCTGTGCTTACTAATATGGAAACGTCAAATGTGTTGTATGAGTTTTGCCGAGTAGTAAAACCGGGAGGATATCTGGTGTTTACAAACCGAGAGGATATCCACTCTCAAAAAAAATTCGACGTTACCTTGCAACAGATGGAGTCAGAAGGTATTTTAAAACAAGCCTATCTTTCGCCACCACAACCCTATCTTCCCAATAATCATGATTATGCAGAGAAGATCAAGATTCTGTATTGTGCCTATGAGGTGTGCATTTGATGTCTCTCTGGGCTGTTGGCGAAGCTTGCGCCTTAGCCCATAGCATTGGAGATTCTAAAAGGTCGTTAATTCACGTCCTTCTAGAAATTAAAACATGGAGGCTCTCAACTCTGTTTCTTGTAGGCATAAACAAAGGTAGTTTGCCCCAATTTTTGGCGCAAACTTTCCCGTTGCTCAAGATAGTGAACGATGCTTCCATCCTTGTTCATATTTCCAACTCGCTCCAATGCTTGTTCTAATTCCCCTTGCTTCGCCAAAGACCAAGTAGAATCACCATTCCGATAGGTTTGCTTGAGGGGGCCTTCTGGGTCAAGGTAATTGTCACCTTGCATAACAGCATGAATTGGAACAACAATGCCCCCAAAGCAAAAGCCAGCTTGATCCAATTTCTGAGTAATGCATGCTATGGGTGGCATACGTTTAGCGATTCTTGATACCGCGTCTGGAATCAGATCAGCCCACCAAAATCCATCATAAATCTGTGGATGACTGCTGGTATTACACACAAATACGCCTTGGGGACGCAGCACTCGATACGCTTGCTCAAACACCTGGTTCAGTTCAGGAAAATTTTCCTGAGCTGCGTCGTCGGAACCCAAGTGATGGAGAACCTGGTTACACATTATCCCATCAAAGGTTTCATTCTCATAGGGAAGATCGATAAGACTGCCTTGATCTAAGTGAATATTGGGGTGATTGCGGAACTTTTCTGTTGCTTGCGCCAACATTCCCCCATTGAATTCTAGACCCCACAGGCTATTGACTTTGCTCTTCAACGCCTGGATATAGTTTCCAGTACCACACCCACCATCCAAGATCACCTGCTCTGGCAAAGGACGAGGGGTAGTCGCAAAGCAACCTAATAAAATCTCAACCCCGATTGGGATACGAGTGGTGTCGTAGTTTTTGGATGTATCCTGATAGTTTTCATATTCTTTAATCATGGCTTTGTTTTTACAATTTTCGGTGTTATCGATGATATTCTATGTCCTCATAATATTACACTGAGGTATACCATAGATATGGTTTTATGGGCGTTGCTGAATTAAGCAATTAATAGGAGTGGGGTGGGCATCCTGCCTGCCCGAAAATATTGATAATGGGCAAGATGCCCGTTCCACCAAGATGCCCGTTCCACAACAAGATGCCCGTTCCACAACAAGATGCCCATTCCAAAAGTTTATCCCCCTCCAGGATTGATCAACTTAAAGTTAGCCTCAGAAATTACGGCGGTTTGCATAACTATCAGGTACACAAGATTTTTTTCCCTCTTCCCTGTTCCCACTTCCGACTTCCCTGCTCCCTGCTCCCTGCTCCCTGCTCCCTAAAAACCGATAACGAAAGTACCTAACAGCAAGTGCAAACCGCTGTAGATCACATCATTATCCGCTTAACTGTTCAAGGGGGTAGAATTATAAACGATAATATTATACACAATTAACCATAACTATTAACGATGAAAAAATACATTAAATATATCCAAGACTCTCGGGATATCGCTAGATTATTAAATGGTGTAGAATCCGAAAATTTAAACAACTTATTTTGGTATGACTTACCCTTAAAATATGCAGTCAGTTGGCGCGGAATTTTTCACATATTTAACGCACACATATTCCAACGAAAACGAGATGCGATTGCCAAAAATTACGACATCAATACTATTTACTATTCCCACAGGGAAGAAGATGGTATCAACCATCCGAACCCTAGTGTTTGGTACTGTACATCCCTCAACAGTAAACCGTGGTTTGATGATAACGATGAAATTACCTCAATCCTCGAACAAAATGCCGAAATAATTATATCTGAGTACAACAAAATAGATGAATATATGAAAGAACATCCCGATAATGTTAGCTTAATGGGGTCAGGTCAATGGAATGGTATATTTATTTTTTCTACTGGGCGAGAGAAACAAGCTATAGCATATTTATGCCCAAAAACACTTTCAATACTCGAAAAATTACCCCTTTGTATTAACTTTGGTTTTGTGCTGTTTTCCGAGTTAGTTTCTGATAGTCATATATTGCCCCATAGTGGTTCTTCAAACTTAAGATTGAGATACCATTTAGGAGTGCGCATACCCGAACCAGAAAGTGCAAAAATACGAGTAGGAAATGAATGGCGCTTTTGGCACCAAGGTAAAGCTATGGCGTTTGACGATTCTTTCGAGCATGAAGTATTGCATCAAGGGGAAAAATCAAGAGTTGTCTTAGTTATCGATGTATGGCATCCCTCATTAAGTGAAGAAGATATAAAAATACTCAGTCATCCAGTTTTTGCAACTTATGGTAAACTGTGACGGATAAATATTACGTTATTCAGTTCTGTTGGCGATCGCTTAAACTGGTCAAGAAAATAATCCAATATGAATAATTTATAGAAATCTGATATAAAAATTTTAATATGTTCTCTACAAACACCATAGAACATGATTTGTATCTTTTCCCAAATCATAATTGCTGAATAGAGATGCTCACTGTAGACAAAGTAATACATTAGGGTGTAACATACATATTGTTTTAGAGCTATTTAAAGATTAGACATTGCAGAACAATTGGCACGAAATCTGGAATCGCAGACAGGCTGATCAGGCAGAGCAGCCAACTTTAGTTTCTTTGCTGGTTGCAAATGGCTACGATCCTCCCTGGTCATCAGGTGTGCAAGAATCTGGCTGGATGGCTTATGGGAAGCATATCGCGGCTCGGCTCAACATCACCCCAAAGGATTCATTGTTGGAAGTTGGGTGTGGTGCAGGTGCTTTTCTCTATCCGTTTTACCAACAAGGAAACCCCGTCGCGGGAATTGACTACTCAGCTAACTTGGTCAAGATTGCCCGAGCGGTCATGCCCCAAGCCACGATCAGCCTAGGAGAAGCCATTGATCTACCAAGAGACCGTCAATTCGATGTTGTGGTGTCAGGGGGGGTCTTCCATTATTTTCCAACCTATGAGTATGCAGCAGAGGTGCTCCGGGGCATGGTTCAAATCGCCCAGAAAAGTATCGGCGTTCTTGATCTTCCTGATCTGTCTAAGCAGGAAGCAGCAATCAGTGCCCGGAAAGCAGCCATCGGAGATGCGGAATATGAGGAGAGGTATCGGGGACTCGATCATTTGTACTACAGCAAGGACTGGTTCCAACAAGTTCTAGCAACTGAGTCGGTTCAGGTAACGACTGAAGATCAGTGCCTTCAAGCCTACGACAATAGCAAATATCGTTTCAATGTCTTGATTCATAAACACTAATGGAAGTAGAAACAGCTGTTATTCTAGCTGCTGGTATGGGCATTAGACTGCAGGAACTAGGGCAATCGACTCCTAAAGGGTTTCTCCAGTTGGGAGAGCAACCCATTATTGAGGAATCGATAGAGCGCCTGACTGCCTGCGGTATGCAGCGCATCATCATTGTCACTGGTCATTTATCTGACTTTTATGAGCGTCTGCAGCAACGTTTTAATGACCAGATATTGACGGTTCATAACCCACACTATGCCGAATCAGGTACCATGTATTCCCTCTATTGTGCCCGTGATCTGATTGAGGGTGATTTTCTGTTGTTGGAATCAGATCTGATTTACGAACAGCGTGCTTTGACAGCAGTCTTGAACTTTCCTAAAGACAATGTCGTCTTGCTATCTGGTCAAACCAATGCTGGTGATGAAGTGTATGTAGAAACTTCAGGTGAGACAATCGTTGCGATGTCTAAAAATAAGGCTGAACTGGGGAGTCAAATTGCCGGTGAATTGGTCGGTATTTCCAAAATATCCCAGCCTTTGTTTCAAAGTATGTTGGCCCAAGCCACCGTAGGATTTAAAACGAGCCTCAAGCTGAATTATGAAACTGATGGGCTGATAGCAGCAGCAAAATCCTATCCAGTTTACTATACGGTGATTAGCGATCTACTCTGGGCAGAAATTGATGACCGATACCAGCTTGCCAGAGCAACAGAGCAAATCTACCCAGCAATTCTCCAGAAAGATGCTCAGTGACAGCACATTGGCAGATGGCCTTTATAGCACTGCGCGCTGTTATATTTACAGATCCTGTCAGGCTGCATCGACTGCCTTGTCAAGATTAAAATCATACTTAGGCAACTCTTTCCTAATGGCCGTCTTCTCTTTGTGCCACCAATGCTTGATGGGGTTGAAGTCAGGGGAATAGGTGGGCAAGAACAGTAATTAACACCCAGGTTTTTCGATCAGTTCCCTAATGTAAAAAACCTACCCCTGTGAGTGCCCCATCTCCTCATCTGGATCTGTAGTCCTACTTTAAAGAATTGGTATTACTTTAGTTCGGGGAGAGTTCAAGGTTTCTGAGCAGATACAACTAGGGCTGACATAGGCAGAAGCAGTCGATTATTTTGCCTATAGCTTGCAGTGTTCTGGTGAATTGCTGCCCGTATATTGTCAAGGGATTTACTAGTTTGAGCGCGCAGTATACCACCTGTTCTTGCAGTGCCTTTATAAAAAGCATCAAAAAGTTCATCGGCACTGCTAAGTTCCCAGAGTAGGTAAATTTCCTGCACAGAAGGATTCTTAAATCCTAAATTTTGCAAACACTTGAAGCAATAATCCGGTTCACTAAATAGAAAAAATGGCGGCCCTTCTGGAAGAGTAACCTCTGAATTTTTATAGGTCTCAATCGCCTTATTCATAATCTTCAACGCTATCGATTTTTCTGGCTTACTCCACACAGTAAAGCCAAACTTGGCCTGGCTACGAATTACCCGAAATGCTTCACCCAGTGCCTTTTCTGGTTCAGCCAAATGCAAAATTCCAAAGTTCATTACGGCTGCTTGATATCGAGATTCGGCAAAGGGTAATGATTCGGCTTCCCCCTGAAAAAATTCGATCTGGGGATTCAGTTGCCGTGCTTTGGCAACCATAGCGTCTGATAAATCTACCCCCGTCACCTTACATCCTCGCTTCTGGGCCTGGGCAGCCACATAACCAGGACCAGTGGCAATATCAAGTAATTCCATATCCATTGCCGCATTTACACTATCGAGCAGAGTGTCGATAGTTTGGCTAGTCAGAGACGAAAAAGAGGAATGGTATTGGTCTACTGACTGTTGCCATCCACAATATTCAAATTGTCTAAATTCCTTGGGATTATTGGTGGGTATTGTCATCTTTCGGTAATCTTTTTGGTAGCTGTTAGGTAAGCATTCAGCCGTCAGCCGTGAGCTATAGCAGAAGTCATTTGTCAGAAGTCATTTGTCAGAAGTTAAACTCAAGCCAAACTGTAGTTTGAGACTTTTGTCATGTCCTAATTACCCTGGCGACTGCTATAAGAGCTCACGCTACTTGAGGTGCCGTCAGCAGACTTAACTCATATTAAATGAATGGTTACCTGTTTTATTCAAAAGCTTTTCCCGTAGCGTGGCACAGGCTACTTGAGGTGCTATCAGCTATCAGCCAAAAGCCTGTGGCTACGCTACGGCAACAGTTTATGCCCATAGCGCAAGCTACACCGAACAGCTTTTGAATAAAATAAGCTGACGGCTGATAGCTGACGCCTGAATGCTTACATGGCGTTGAGCCAAAATTAGCCTTAATGACGAGTGTAAGAACGCTCGAAATGGGTTTTAACTTGATGGGCAACTGTTGCTATAACAACGGCTGAGCCAGACCCTAAACTAGCTATTAGTTCAGTCCCAGAACCATCCGTAACTATTGCCAAAGCCGCCAATGCGATCGCTACTCCCACAAAAGTCGTTTTTAACCGGTTGGTTACCTGATAGGCTCGATTGCAGGAACCACAGATTTGAGTATGTCGCCTTAATCGGTCTAGGGGAGCTGGTTGCTGATTATCCTCTCGTTCTTTCTGGGATAGCTTCCTGGTGGAATAGCCTTGATAAAAAGGTAAAGACGTTCCGAACTTATCGAGCCACTTGCGATACTCAATCAACAACATATCCGATGTTTTGAGTTGTAAATACAGTGAGTTTAGGCTTGTTCCCAACCGCTCCACTTCTGCCTGCTGTCCCACCACAAGTGGTAAATCTTCTTCTAAGAATTTGTCTCGGTACCAGTGTTCCATCCAACGAGGCTGTAGCTTCAGTTTCCAGGTAGAGTGATTATTATAATTCCTGATAATAATACGGCATTTGCCTTTACCTAGAGGAAGGGAATAAAGTGCTGCTCCACCGATACGAACTGATTTTTCCCCACTTGAGCTTCTGTAGGTCACTAAATTGGGAGCAACGAAATCAAGGTTTACCCATGGGCTATTCTTTTGCCTGGTTTTTCGGTACCTGCCTCGAATCCCAAAAGTAGAACTTTCCAGGACTTCCATTTCTAAGGGTTGAGCGTATTTTCGACTACTTAGGGTGCCCTCGTGACTGATGTAGAGGTGAGAGGGATCGAGGGCATTTTCTATAAAATAGGTTTGGTCGTAGGGGAGGTCTATCATATAGTCTGAGCTGGCAACTGTAGGATTGTCCAAATCCGCTACAGTTGGGATTCCCTCTTGATCAGCAGCTTCAGGTTTCCCCATCCATACCCAGACAATACCTTGCCGTTCCACAACCGTAAAGGATTGCACACAGGCTTTGGCTGGAATCTTGGCATCTTCTGGTAACTGGGGAATGTGTAAACATTGACCATCTCGACCAAATTGCCAGCCGTGATATAAGCACTCAATTTTACCATCAATGATTTGTCCCTCTGAGAGTTTAGCGGCGCGGTGAGGGCAGCGGTTTGTTAAACAGGCTAGCTTACCATCTTGGTTTCTGAACAAGACCAAAGGCTCGTCGTACAGGGAAAAGCTGTAAGGACGGTCTGTGGGCAGGTCTTGCACAAAGGTAACAGGATACCAGCACTGCTGCCAGTTGAACTCTTGCTGTGTTTCAGCTATAGGAGCGGTGCCAGTTTTTTGTACTGCTTCTGGTGTTTTGGTATCAACTCTCATAGATAACTTCCTCTATGAAACAACTGACCATCAAAGATGGCGAATCTGGAGCTTTTTCGGCACTGACGCCAGCAATACTAAACCTTTAATGTCAATCTTAGTACTAAGGCTTGCTAGACATTGCCCACCCTATTTTTAGACAATCACGCATTCCTGTGTAATCAAATCAGCTGTGCGGGTATCATCCGTGAAGTTAGCAATCCCTCTCTTGATCCGATCGGTGCTGTATCTCCAACTAAGGATAAGAGTGCTATCGTGGCCAGGCTCAAGGGTTTCTGGCACGTTTATGGAAATTCCGTCGGGAAAATCAAAGATTAATCGACCGTCCTTCGGCCAATGGACAGGGTAATCTGGCAGGGGAATTTCATCAAATGTGCCTGATCGTAATACCAGGGTATCTATCGCCTTAATGCTCGGATAATCCCGATTACTTACCTCTGGTCTCTGATTAGACCAGGGAAATGGGACAACGTCAAGTTTCACTTCCCGGAACAAGGAAATCCTGGAGAGTACACATGGATTGCCTGATTCCTTGGAGCGATCGGGGAAATAGCTAATTACCACACTGATACGACGGTTCCCTTCCAACAGGTAAATCTCGGTCAAGTTGACCTGGTCTTTCCTAAAAGGTCTACTCAATATACCAGAGGATTTAGATGAAAACATCGTCGTTGAACTCAGATCGATGGGGTGAGAGATACCTGGACCGCATTTTTCAATAATCCACGTATTTTCTTGGACTTTCGAGGGATCGTCTTGGTTAAGAAAACACACATAATGCTCAATTTGAGATGCATCTGCTAGAGGAGTAAATCTTCTTGTGGAATCAAGGACTTCATCAAGACTTCCGTTACCCTTATATCGAGAAAGAATTCCTTTCCAGGTGAATCCATGATCCTTAATAAAACGATACCATTGTCGGAATAATTTTTCCTCTGACTGGTCAGTTGACTGCTTGTCCTGAATCTGATCACGATCATTCATGGTTCTTTAGTCCCTCTAGTCTGACTTAACCTACTCTAAGTTAACAAAGAAAGCGATTGGCCGTAGGCCACGCTACGCGATCGCTATACTCGCACCTATATACTCGCACCTACAGGATGGCATAGCTCTCGCGATCACCAAGTCAACTCCCTGATGCGATCGCGTAGGGGTTCAATGCTCGCGCATCGCATACCCCAGATTCATAAAACAAATGCGTTCGCGTAGCGGCTCAATGCTCGCGCATCGCATTTTTTTTCAACCCCTTTCTTTCTATTAAATAGATAGCAGTTATCAATCGGGTGAGTTACCCAGCCCTTGGGATTTTAGGGAGTAGGGAGTAGAGAGCAGGGTAAGCCCAGAAAAAATTGAGCCAAAATGTGATAAAAGGCAAGTATTATGACCATAGTAATCTTTGATTATCAGCACTATTGTACTTTTTTTCAATAGTTTTTTTCAATATTGTTAGTAATAATTACTCCTTACGGCGGTTTGCATAACTATCAGGTACACATTGTTTCTCCTCTTCCCACTTCCGACTTCCCACTTCCGAACGCGCCCCGCGTGGCCCACGGCCTCAGTCCCTGCTCCCTGCTCCGAAGTCCCTACAAACCCAAAACGAAAGTACCTAACTGAAGTGCAAACCGCTGTATTAATTTTGGCTCTCCTACAATGGGTGTGGTAAATGAGTAGTTTAAATGAGCGATTACCCCTTCAATAGCAAGGGATTCAATGAACTAAAAATGCCATTTTAATAAAAATGCATTTTTAAATTACTCAAAAGCTTACTTAGTAAGGTTTACGGCGATTATTTTATACTAATTTATCATAGCCACTCTAGGAGAGCCTTAATTTTTGCCCTTACCCTGGGCAGCACACTAACCCCTATTTACGCTGCCACAGCCAACTAATACCGCCCATAGCTACTGCCAATACCCCAAACAGGGAACTTGGTTCCGGAACAGTTTTCACCTCAGCAATCACAGTGACATTAGGATCTAATTTTGCCCCTGTATCGAATACAAACTCAAAAGCGTTGGCATCATCTAGAAGATTAGCGCGCAAGAACAAAGCACTCCAACGGGCAATGGTTTCAATCGCTTCATCCTGAGCTAGAGTGGGATTGCTAAAATCGGGTCGCGCACCAGGGGGTTAGTGGACAGTTACAATAAGTATCACAATATCTAGTAAAGTCTATGGAAAAGTCATAGACTTTAGTCATGGCATTAGTACCTCTCCGTAAGGCGGTCGAACTTACGGGACTCTCTCAAACCACTCTAAGGAAGTACGCAGACAATGGCACGATCAGATGCTAACGAACCCCCAGCGGATACAGGATGTTTTGTACAGTTAGCCTTGCCACTTTGGGGAAACGACAACCCCCAAAACCAGCTACCATCTGTTATTGCCGGGTCAGTAGCTCCAAGCAAAAAGATGACCTCGTCAGGCAAGTCGCGTACATGCACTCGCTCTTCCCGGAAGCAGAAATCATCAAAGACATCGGCTCAGGACTTAACTACAAAAGGAAAGGACTTAGAGCCATATTGGAACGACTTATGCAGGGATGTCAGCTCACGATTGTTGTTACCTGTAGAGACCGGCTCACCAGATTCGGTTTTGAACTGTTTGAGTACTTGGTCGGATACAACGGTGGAAAAATCTTGGTTCTCGACCAACCTAAAAGTTGTCCAGAATCAGAACTTACCGCAGATCTTCTCTCCATCATTCACGTCTTCTCTTGCCGAGTCCACGGACTCCGAAAGTACGGGACAAAAATCAAAGAAGATCAGGATATTCCTAAGTGCTGATCAGAGATCGATTGTCCGAAAGTGGTTTGGAGTGTCTCGTTACGTCTTCAACAAGACCGTCAAGATACTTCAGAATAGTAAAGTAAAAGCTAATTGGAAAGCCATTAAAACTGGCATATTAAATAACCTTCCCGAGTGGTGTAAGGAAGTACCTTATCAAATTAAATCGATAGCGATAAAGGATGCTTGCACCGCTGTTAGGGAGGCCAAGAAAAAATACCAAAAGACTGGAAAAAGTAATCGGGTTAGGTTTCGCTCTAGGAAAAACCCAATTCAGTCTTGCTACATCCCCAAATCAGCAGTCTCAGTCAAAGGCATTTATCACACTAAACTGGGAGGATTAACTTTTGCTGAGACTTTGCCTGAGAACAGGGGAGATTGTAGATTGACTAGTAATAATGGGGACTACTACTTAACAGTCCCCCATCAGACTACTCAAATAAAAGCCGAAAACCAAGGTAGGGTAGTCGCGATAGACCCCGGAGTTAGAACCTTCCTGACATTTAAGAGTGAAAATTCTACAGGCAAGATTGGTCACGGTGACTTTTCTCGGATTCAAAGGCTTTGCGCTCATCTTGATAACTTAATCTCAAAAATAAGTAAGGCCAAGAGGAATCAAAAACGACGAATGAGAAAAGCTGCCAGGCGGATTGTTCTCAGAATTCAAAACCTAATAAATGAACTCCATCATAAAGCTGCTAGATTCTTGGTAGATAAATTTGATGTGATATTACTTCCGACCTTTGAGACATCTGAAATGTCAAAAAAAGGAAAAAGGAAAATCAGATCAAAGACAGTCCGAAACCTACTCACTTTATCCCACTTCAGATTCAAGGAGTTTTTAAAACACAAAGCTTCCGAAACTGGGAAAACAGTAGTAGATGTCTGTGAAGCCTATACCTCCAAGACTGTGAGCTGGACAGGAGAAATGGTAAACATCGGCGGCAGTAAGACCATTAGGTCAAAGATTGATGGCCGGTCTATGGATTGACCTTTGGTCACGCTTCGCGAACGGGACATCAATGGCGCTCGCGGGATATTCCTGAGGGCTTTGGTAGATACACCCTGGCTGCGAGAGCAGCTTGCATTGGTGAACTAAAGTCTGCGCTAGTAGACTTTAGTAGCCAAAAAGTATCGGATTATTAACATTAGTAATACTAAAGTGATTGGCACCTGCAACGGTAATCAATGCTTTGGGAGGATCTTGGATTAACTCAAAAGTCCCCAAAGCTTCCTCAGGGGTTGCCCGAGCATCGAGGCTTCCTTGAACTAAGGCCACAGGAATGCCATCATTAGCCGTAGGAACAAATTCCATTAAGAAGGGATCGAATCGATTTGTACCGTAGAAAGCACCGGCCATAAGTGCTTCTGGACGATTAAAATCATCCAAACAGAGGGGAAAAATACAGGAATCTTCAATCGCGGTTAAACCGACTGCCCCCCCTTGGGAATGACCGAGTAAACCTAGCTTCTCGGTATCCACAATACCCGCAAGCTGGGAATTATAATTCTCGCTTTCTGCAATAATAAAGTCGAAAATCGAGTTAATTTGCGAAGCTTCAGGAAGCAATCCTTCAAAATTAAACTGGGGTAGAGATACCCTATTGTTAGGAACGACAACCACAAAGCCGTAGCTAGCAACCTGAGTCGCAAAACTAGAGTAGAAGGATTTGTCTACCAATCCACCTGGCAAGAGGATGGTAGTGGGAAATAATTCCTTGCTAGTCCTAGATACAACTGGAAAGTAAATGTCTGCCGGATTGCCATTGGTTGTAATGGTAGTACTGAAGCTATCAACTTCAGAAAAAATGGGTGCATCACTGAAAGTGGCAGCAGTGGCTATTTCTGCAGTTCCGAGACTCAGAAAAATAGCACTAGAGAGGCTAAAGGAGTATTTTATTCGAGAAGAGTAAAAATTCATGAATTTTGTCAGTTTTATTACTAAAATAATGTTGCCAAAAACACTATAATTTAGCAAATTTTCCGCGCACATTCTAGTCCTGGTACCCTATAGGGATAAGCTGTAAGGACGGTCTGTGGGCAGGTCTTGCAGAAATTTTTCTACCAATTATTAGCCCTCACACCCCCACACTCTCCCCATCTCCCCATCTCCCCATCTCCCCACAATCCCCATCCCCCAAGACCCAAGACTTGATTAGTTTTCCGCAATTCTCAGCTCATCAATGTTCCATAACGGTCCCCCTAAGCTAGAAAATTTGATATTCTCGATGCGATCGCGTACTGCCTGAAAGTCTAGTGAATTGACCAGGAAAAACACGGGCAACTCCTCGGCAACGATTTCCTGGAATTGACCATAAATGACTTTGCGTTTGCTCTGATCAAGTTCTTTTATCCCAGCATTGAACAGACGGTCAATCTCTTGCTCCCAGTCAGACACTTCCCATCCTGCCAGTGGTGGTTGTCCGGGTTGAGGACCTTGATTAAATTGATGAAACGAGCCTCCACTGTACCAGAACACAAATACATTGTGAGGCTCATTTACTCCTGCTCCAAACGCACCCACATAACACTCCCAATCTCGAGTCGATAGAAGCTTTCTGAGCACAAGGTTGAAGCTGAGTACCTGCAAATCTGCTTCTATCCCAATTTGGCTTAAGTCTTGTTTAATCTGAATTGCTGCGTCTACTCGGGACTTATCGTCTGATTTCACCAGCATAGTAAATCTTACCCGGTTGCCATCCCAATCCAGCAGCTGATTTTGGGAGTTATATCTGAAACCAGCGTCTAATAGTAATTGTTTGGCCTTCTGGGGTTGATAGTTGTAGACTTTTAACCCTTCTTCTGGGGACAGGTAATAGGGACTTTGGACAGCAATGGGGGAATGTTGTACTTCACCGAGTCCCCGATAAATATTAGTTTTCATCCTTTCCCGGTCAATAGCATAGGCTACCGCTTGTCGAAAGGCCAAGGTATTGAACCAACGAGACTTGATCGGGTCTACGAAAGGCTTTCCCTGAGCATTGCGAGCTTTGTTGAGATTAAAACCGACAAACCTAATGCTAGTCATCGGTCCTCCATTGTAAATGGTGTATTTCCCCCGCTTTTCCTCTCGTTTAAGTAACCCAAATGCCTGGGGATTGACTCTGAGGCTATCCAACTCCCCAGAGCGAAATCTGAGTAACTGGTTATCAGAGGATGAGATAACTTGCAAGACAATCCGTTCAATGTAGGGCTGGGGATTTCCTTGAGCATCAGCACGCCAGTAATAAGGGTTGCGTTGTAGGATGACTCGCTCAGCAGGGGTATACTTTTGTAGTCGATAGGGACCATTGCTAACAATATCTTGGGGATTGGTGTCAGTTCCCCAAGTGGAAAGAAACTGGGGATTGCCATTACCATCAGTGGCTTGCACAGACTCTTGTAAGGCATGAGCCGGTAGAATGGCTAGGGTTCCTGCGGATCTCACAAATGGCGTAAAGGGTTGTGGTAAGGTAAACTCAACTCGCCGCTGATCTAGTTTGCGCACCGATGGGTACTTACCAGTACTACCAATCTGGAGGAAATCTCGGGAAACTGTGGGAATCTTGGGATTCAGGTAAAGCTGCTGATAGGTAAAGATCACATCATCCACAGTCAGGGGTTCCCCATCAGACCACTTTAGCCCATCCCGCAGGGTGAAGGTGATCTGCTGTCGGTCTGAGGAAATGTCCCAAGATTCAGCTAGTCCTGGCTCCAACTCCCCTGTCATGCCATTCTCACTCAACAATCCTTCGTAGAGGTAACCAAATACACCGAAGGGAGAGGTATTAACAATAGCGTTAAAGGTAGCTGGGTCACTAGGAGTAGCTAACACTAGTTGAGAGACCTGAGCTGCTTGAGTCTTAAACTGGTTCGGATGGCAACCTGTAAGGGTTAATAGACAAGATAGCACCAGCGCAACGGCTAGACGGAAGGGTCGTAAGATGTGTTGAAGAGGGAGTAGTGTGGGGAGTGTGGGGAGTGTGGGGAGTGTGGGGAGTGTGGGTAAGGAAGAAGTAGTTTTGGATAAGAGGATATCTTTAAATACATTTTTGATCATTGTCTTGATGCAGTCGCAAATGGTAACGGTATCGGGATTAAAATTTATATAGCAAGCGGATCTGGGAAAAAATCCTGTGTACCTCTTTAGGTTAGAAACCGCTATAGATTCAGAGTAACTAGAAAGGTTGATGCAGGTGATTAAACGGTATCCCGATAATGACCAACAAACCCTATTAGAGACAGCAGAGTCTTATCTAAGGGAATCCGTTGCTCCCTTGGCTTCAGAAATTGATAGTGCTCCTGAGGTGTTGGGAAAGGCTCTCTTGGGGATGAGCGTTCGCGTAGCGTCGGCAAAGCCGAATCGCACTTTCCTAGGGCTACGGATTCCGAAATCCTGGGGAGGTCTAGAAGTAAGTAGCACAACCTTTGGCTACTTCCAGCAACTGTTAGCACGGTATTCCGGTGCTTTGGCATTCTTGCAAATGCAACACCAGAGTGCTGGAGCAATGATCGCCTACTCTGAGAATGAATCGTTGAAGCACCAGTATCTTCCTAAATTAGCCAAGGGTCAAGTGCTAGTTGGTATCGGCTTTTCCCAAGTGCGACGAACAGGTAACCCACCGGTGAAAGCTATTCCGGTAGATGGTGGATATCATATCAATGGAAAAGTGCCTTGGGTTACTGGGTTTAGCTTGTTTCAAGAGTTTGTCATTGGTGCAGTATTGCCTGATGGTCGAGAAGTTTACGGTATGGTGCCATTGACTCCAACTTGCCAAGATGGAGGTGGTACTATTACCTTTAGCAAACCCATGGCACTGGCGGCGATGGAATCCACCAATACGGTTAGTGCTACCCTTACCGATTGGTTCTTACCTGAAGAACGTGTGGTCTCGATTGCTAAAGCAGGTGCAATTCACGACAATGACCAGAAAAAAGTTTTGTCTGCTGGTTTTTTGGCTCTAGGATGTGCCCAAGCTGGACTGGACATTGTAGCAGCGGCGGCCAAAACCAAGCAACTGGATTTTCTATACAATGCTTTTGAATCCCTCAACGGGGAATTGACTCGCTGCCAGACAGCCATGATCGAAGCAGCACAAGCAGATTATCAGACTTTTCAAGAACGGCTACAACTGAGGACTTGGGCAATCAACTTAGCAGGAAGATGTGCTCAAGCAGCGGTTACTGTGTCTAGTGGTGCTGCTAACTACAAACACCATGCTGCCCAGCGAGTCTATCGGGAAGCTTTGGTATTCACGGTCTCTGCTCAAACCACGGCTATCATGGAGGGAACTCTGGCTCGGTTGGTATAGCGCTACGCGCAAGTCCGTAAGTCAGAAGTCAGAAGTCAGAAGTCAGAAGTCAGAAGTCAAAAGTCAGAAGTTAAAAGTCAGAAGTCAGAATTCAAAAGTCAGAAGTAAGCTAGGACTAGGTTTCGGAGTTTATAAATGTCAAACATCTGAATGGGTAGTGCTATAAATGTTTCCTGTGGATGAATCCTGATTGACTGACTTAGAAACTCCTATACTCCCATATCTTGCCCTTGTGCCAACTTTGTGCTAAATCTCAACATCTAATCTAATTATGTAATATAATTGTATTATAAGAGGGCGTAGTGCAGAGGCAGTCACACCAGCCTTCTAAGCTGTGAACAAGTCGGCTTTGCTGAATCGCCCCCGCCGAATTCTGTCTGTGTAGTACAGCTTGTGTAGTACATACAACTATGGATATTACCCAA
>NZ_JAAHIE010001279.1:0-1294 GCF_010671945.1 Moorena sp. SIO4E2 | reverse complement strand
TTCTGAAATTAAGCGCACTGGTGTTTTGAAAGTAGGAATTAGAAGAGATGCCCCTCCCTTTGGTTTTCTAGACCAAGACAAATGGCAAGGCTACTGCGTGACTAAAATGTATTATCTAGCCAACCATCTCGGTGAAGTACTCAATAGACCTGTTCGGTTCGAGCCAATTCCATCTGTTCTAGACGAAGACTCTCCTAACAATCGTTATCGGATGGTAGCCAATGGCAAGGCACATCTAGAGTGTGGTCCCAATACGATCAAAAGTGCTCCACCACTATCAGGAGTTACTTACTCCACGGCTTTTTATGTTTCCGGGACACATTTTATAATCAGACCCGAAATGAGGGGTATATTCAAACCTGACACTTCCCTAGCTGGTGAAACAATTGGTGTTCTTCCTGGTTCAAATACACATACTTTAATCTCCAGTACCTACCCATTAGCTAAAATAGAAGACGCTCGCTACAAAAGTTCTAACGGTCGAGAATTGGGTGTCAGAGATGTAGTCGAAAGGAGAATTGATGCTTTTGCCAGTGATGGCATGCTCTTAATGGCAGAAGCCTTAAGACAAGGGCTGACATTCCAGGATTTTACCTTAATTCCTGACCGACCGTTAAGTTGTGATTTTTACGGAATAATTTTACCAGATCAGGATACAGAATGGAAGACAAAAATTGATCAATTTATTACTGACTTAAGGTGGGATATAATTTTGGAAAAATCCTTGGGTGTTGACTCTATTTATTACCAAGGTCCACGGCAAGCCGCTTATGAAAAATGTGCTAACTAAATCGCTGACTGCTGACTGCTGACTGCTGAATAATTAATACTTAAAAGCCTATTTTTGATTATTCAAATAGACGCTTAAATAGACGACTATGTTAAACCCATTCTTTTGGATTAAGCGTGCTTCCCATCGCCGATGGTTTTACCTGCTGATTCTGGTAGTTGTGGCACTGGCTCTAGGGGTAGGGTTACCCAATACCTCATCAGCATCTGACTCCTGTGGGTTGGATGGTGATGCAGGAATTGAGATAATTCAGTTAATCACCATTTCTGATCAACAAGAAGTAGAGCTGGGTAAGTGTTTGAATCAACAAGAAGTTGATCAAGGGCTGGAGATTTACCGCGGACGCGAAATCACTGAATACGTCCAAGACATTGGTAAGAGATTAATCCCCTATAGCGATCGCCCCAATTTTCCCTATACCTTTCAAGTAGTCAGGAACAACGATATAAATGCCTTTGCCTTGGTGGGTGGCTTTGTTTATGTTCATACGGGCTTGCTCAAAGG
>NZ_JAAHIE010001278.1:0-1297 GCF_010671945.1 Moorena sp. SIO4E2 | reverse complement strand
TCTAGAGATAATTGTTGAATTCCTTCTAGAATTTCTGAGGGAATTGCACCAAGTTTACCTTCCAGTTGACGGGATATCAGTCCCTGCATTACTAATCTCCCTTCTTCCCGGCCTTGTTCTATAGCTTGACGAATTTCACCTTTGCGGTCTTCCATAAACAATTCTCGTTTGTGTAATTCCTCCAAGTCTTTTCTACTCATATTGGCTTGATTAGCTATGGTTAGCGCCTGAGCAATTTCCGGGATTTATGATAGCGATGCAGCGCGGTCTTGGGGGTTTCCCCCATGAGCGACTGCATCAAGAAAGGTCTCGGGAATTGCTTCTAAATTTGGGGCTTCCTTCAGAAAATATATCCATTTCTCCGATGCCGTTTCTAACTCTTCTAAAGACCGGGAAAATTTCGGCAGTTCCACAAACACCATGGTTAGGTGTTGGTTTCGGTAGATAAAATTATCTTGGTATTCTTTAAATACAAAACGAGTGAGATATCGGTCGGTTTGCTCAAACATAGTGAAGTCTGTAATTGTTAAAGCAATCACCGGCTTCAGTTTAGAATATCCTTCTCCATATTTTAATTGAGTGCTATAGGTTTTGGCGAGATTATAGATTACTCGTTTATCAAAAGCTGGAACATTTAACACTTGCATTTCAATAATTACCGTAGAGCCGTCATTGAGTATAGCTTTGACATCCAGGTAGGTATCCTTCAGCTCCGTAGTATAGCCAGCATTGTATGGGTCAATAATATCTAAGTTATTTATCCTAGATTCTCCTTGATAGATTAAAGCATCTAGAAAGCTGATCAGAACTTCTTTACTCTCAGAGGAACCAAAGATTTTCTTAAAAGCAAAATCGGTTTTGGGGCTGATAAATCTCATGGTTAATTTGTTAATATTGATGGTTAATTGATTAATTTTACTGGTACAGCACTACTACTTAATAGGCTTGTAGGGTGGGCAAAAACCGTTTAGTTCTTTTGATAATTCTAGATCCTAGAATTTTGCCCACCCTACTTAATAGGCAAAAACTTAGTCATAGCTTACTTCTGACTTCTGACTTCTAACTTCTGACTTGCGCGTAGCGCTATATCATTGGTTATCCCGCAACCAATTCGACAAATCGACGCTGGTGGTAAAATCTGCCATAGCAACTCCTAACGCTTCTAGTTGGTCTAGAGATAATTGTTGAATTCCTTCTAGAATTTCTGAGGGAATTGCACCAAGTTTACCTTCCAGTTGACGGGATATCAGTCCCTGCATTACTAATCTCCCTTCTTCCCGGCCTTGTTCTATAGCTT
>NZ_JAAHIE010001277.1:0-1298 GCF_010671945.1 Moorena sp. SIO4E2 | reverse complement strand
CATTCAAGCCCCCTAAATCCCCCAATTTTGGGGGACTTTTACCAACAAATGGATTCTTGTTCCCCCCAGAATTGGGGGGCTAGGGGGGCAAAATTCAGTATCAAAAAACTTTTCAGATATCCTCTAAACAATAACTCAAATAAATTTATTAGCTAAAGAATATTGATCAATGTTGGTATATAAAAGCAAAACTTCCTCCCCTGGCTGAATATCTTTCGATGCGATTAAATGTGCCCATAGACCAATCTCATCTTTAACCCAATTGATATAAGCATTGGGGGTTTCCGAATGATTACATAGGGATGAAAGACCAAAGGCAATATAACCGCCCACATTTTGTTTTTTTTCATATTCTGCAGGGATTACGAAGCAGTACTTAAACACTTCAGTTTTATTGATAATTGACCATTGTTCGGCAGGAAATGATCCCACTGGGGCAGCCTCAATCAATGTGTCTTTGGTAATCAGTTTTGTTGATACAATTCCTCGTTCTTTTTTATCAAAAAATTTAACTTCAATCATTGATATAGTACTTCGATAAGTTTAACAAAGTAGGCATGAAAATAATGCTTTTACCATTTTATTATTATACTATGAAATCTACTTAAAATAGTACCATACAGCACAGCATGGCAATATTTTTTTTAATACTTACTATTCATGAAAATTTACTTTACAGCATTTTTCATTCTATTCTCCAAGCACTCACACTAGGTCAGGCTTTGAGCTTACTTTGACGGTCGTAAGAGCCACGAGAGGTTTTCCCATCGATGTAAATCAGCTTGATATCTAATTGATCCGTAAGATACTCTATCCAGCGCAATAAAAAGTCATGAAACTGTTCTGGGTCAATCAGGGCAAACACTCGCGAGCGTCGTGTCGTGAGACGGTATCCCATTTGGCAACTCCAAAAGCGATGCAGCGCCTTCACGCGGGGGTTTCCCCCGGAGACAAAACCTTAGACAGTTGAGCCTTTATGGTTGGTAGGCTATGCAGAAAAGGGGTAAAACTTATTGATTAAGGCTCAACTGTCTTACGGTAAATTCAAACCACTCGCGCTTTGCATCAAGACAAGGTGGCTAACCACTCGTATTCTTCGCGGGCCTTAGGTAGCGACCGCCACCATATTATCTGCTCCAGCTAAAGTGGCGCTTGATCCCAATCGCTACAATAGACCTCTTGCAAAAGTCCAATAAAAAAGATATAAATGGGTCAGTATAAGGGAAAATAATGACCTATCAAAAAGTTAAAGATTTAACTAACCAGGAGTTCAAACGCCTTTGTGGGGTAAGAATTGA
>NZ_JAAHIE010001276.1:0-1264 GCF_010671945.1 Moorena sp. SIO4E2 | reverse complement strand
CGCTGCCGAGCTCTCTTGGTGCACATTCCCTAGGTCGGGGAACCCGACCGGGGTCGCACCGCTGATGACTGGGAGCTAGACGTAAAACTTCCCAGACTAAGAGAGCTAAAATATCAAGCTATAAAAGGAGAAATTGAATTAAGATATTTAGATGAAAGTGGATTCTCTTTGAAGCCAGATATTCCTTATGGATGGCAAGAAAAGTTAAAAAGAATAACTATTAATAGTTCCCAAAGCAAAAGAATTAATGTTCTCGGATTAATGGGATGTGAAAATCAATTATATTACGAAATCCATCAGGGTTCAATCGACAGTGAAATTGTGATTAATTTTTTAGATAATTTTAGTAAAAACTTATCTAAACTCACTGTAGTAGTAATGGATCAAGCTTCAATACACACGAGCAATAAAATCCTCGAAAAACTAGAGGAATGGAAAGGAAAAAATTTAGATATATTTTGGTTGCCTACTTATTCTCCCAAGTACAACTTAATTGAAATTTTATGGAAATTTATTAAGTATGAGTGGATTGAAGTTGATGCTTACGAAAACTGGAAAAGCTTTATCAAATATCTCAAAAAAGTGCTTGACAATTTTGGTCAAGAATATGTAATTAATTTTGTTTAGGTGCTTATGTCAGCAGGGGGGTCTACAACTGTGGGCGAACCGGATCAAGACGAAATCAGAATTGCCGAAACAATTATTCCTAGTTTCTTGGAGCAAGGCATAGTCATTTTTGGCTTCGATACATTAGTTGATGACAATGGTAAGCGAGTGTTATCTGAGATTAACACATTAAATGTTACTGGTTTAGAGGAAGCCCAAACCCACTCAGGAAAACCAGTAGTTCAAGAATCATCTGATTTAATGTGGTCTTATATTTGTGAACATATTGGATAACTATAGCAATTTTAATAGCAATTTTAATTTTGCTGAGGTGCTTTGCTTATGCTTTTAAGGCAGAGAGCAGAAGGCAGAGGGCAGAAGTAAGAAGGTCTTAAAGGCAATCAGCGCCAATAAAAACTGTCCCTCATTTATTGTATAAACCCTATATTGGGTGCATCTCCAAGTTTTAAATTTATCACTCAGGGATGCACCCGTTTTATTTGAGATATAATGGAGAAATGACGATGTAAAAAAAAATCATTATGGCTACTATTATTTCTCCATCAAAACTCAGCCTTAGTGACGTAGAAGATAAATTTAAGCTCCAAGAAGTAATGGAGCCGGAGTTTTTCCCAGAGTGCGTGGAAAACCTGCCCCA
>NZ_JAAHIE010001275.1:0-1303 GCF_010671945.1 Moorena sp. SIO4E2 | reverse complement strand
CACGAGCGCGAGGACATAGCTTGAGCCATCTTGCGAATGGTTGCCTTTTCGCCTTCGTTATATTCTCCATCGGAAGCCGCTGCCTTGACCGCAAAGTAAATAGATGCTTTACCGGACTTGTTGGTGGCTGAGGTTCTAGTCACGACTTCCGTGATGTCTTCGTTAGCTGGATAGCTTTCTAACTCTTTCAATAAGGATTCTGGCGCTCCAGCCGCTGCTCCCTTTCCAATAATCCATTTTCTCTCCTCTTCTGAGATTTCTCCATCACCATTTGCAGCAATAAGATTGGACTTTAGAAAGGTGGCAAGCACTTCAACAGTAGGGATTTCCCCGAGATCCCAACCCCACAATTCCTTAAAATACCACTTGGCTATGATTTCCCTTACGGCATCGATTTCTGGTGTAACTGTTGCCATTTTATTTTCCTGAGTTTTCAGATTCTATAAATTTGCTAATCTGTCTTCAATCATGGGATATAGCAGTTTGTACTGCAATGAGGTACACCATAAAGTTGAATTAACAAGCTTTTCAGCTTCAAGATGTACCTCACCAGACAAAAAACGCTACATAACAGTTTTCATCAACCCACGCCCGTTATTATCACATGAATTCAGCCATTAATCTACAGCTTAAGCAATAATTTATAATTTCTAAAAATTTACCCTCTACAGGAGATAATACGGAAATAAATTCAGAGCTGTAGCTATTCGCTAACCCTATGGTTGAGATTTATAGCAATTCTCAGCAACGTTTGACAGACATTGCATATCCTTTGAAGGCAATAGGCAATAGGAAATAGGCAATAGGAAATAGCATTGTATCGCTGTTACCTGTTACCTGTTACCTGTTCCCTATTCCCTACTCCCGATTCCCTTTGCTATCCTACTTACCCCCGTAATAAAACGCAATCTCTTTGTCTTTAAGAGGGGTAAAATCAGCATCGAGCAGCATTTGATTGAGCTCTGCTTGAGGGATATGCTTGGCTCCAATCCGCACAATTCTGGATCTCATGGTATTGCTGACACCGCTTCGTTGCCGTTGAGCTTCCAATCCCATCACTTGGTTGTAAAGGTCTAACTTAGCTTTGGGGATTGGCGAGCCATCTAAATCAATTCCCTTTGCGATCGCGTCATCAACCGCATCAGCACCTGTAGTGGTTTGAGTCTGGGAATTACTTTCGGTAGACATAGTAAGCTGATAGTTATAGATACGAAAGTATTTTACAGGGTGTCGGTTTCCTTAACAAAGGGTGGAATTAGATTCAAAAGTCCCCCTTATTAAGGGCAGGGCGATTTCATTCTGG
>NZ_JAAHIE010001274.1:0-1304 GCF_010671945.1 Moorena sp. SIO4E2 | reverse complement strand
CCCCTCTTTGTCCCACCGCCTAAGAGTTGAGATCGAGACTCCGAGGTGCTCGGCTGCCTCTTTTGGAGTGACATATTTTTTCATTGACCGTGAACCTTACTAAATCTAGTATACTTAACTTTAGTAAGGTTTGCTAAGGCTTAGTAATATATCTGGCTAATAGTTACACCTCCTAAGAATTTTTCCAGCTAAGACAGCAGCACCAAAGCCATTATCAATATTTACTACTCCTATGCCTGGTGCGCAAGAATTCAACATGGTTAACAGGGGTGCCATACCACCAAAACTGGCTCCATAGCCGACACTAGTAGGAACGGCAATAACTGGACAATCGGCCATGCCAGCTACCACACTGGGTAATGCTCCTTCCATCCCAGCTACGACAATTAAGACATCGGCCTCGGCAATCACCTGTCGATTATTCAGCAAGCGGTGGATACCAGCTACCCCCACATCCCAAAGGCGCTTGACCTGAAACCCACATAATTCAGCAGTTACTGCGGCTTCCTGAGCTACTGGTAAATCGGATGTGCCCGCAGAAATTAGACTAATGATACCGGCATACTTAGGTTCGAGCTGAGATGGTGCGATCGCACAAATCCGAGCTGTGGAATAATACTGTAATTCTGGGACTTTTGACTCTAGCTCCGTTGCCACCTCTGGTGTAATCCGTGTGGCCATTACTACTGGATTCTGCTGGCGCATTACTGCCATAATCTGAGCAATTTGGTCAGGGGTTTTTCCCTCTCCCCAAATTACCTCAGGAAATCCAGTTCTTAAGGTGCGGTGGTGGTCAATTTTGGCAAAATCACCCACTTCTTCGTAGGTAAAATCCTTCAGTTTATCTAGAGCAACAGTTGGGCTAAGGTCACCAGCCGCAACTGCTTCCAGTAGAGATTTTAATGCTTCGGGTTGAGTCATTTTAAGGTTATCAGGTTATTAGGTTGAAGGTTTAAGGTTATCTGGTTATTTAGTTTAAGGTTGAAGGTTATTAGGTTTAAGGTTATTAGGTTTAAGGTTATCCGGTTTAATATTTAATGTTTCCGGTTGAGCTACGATTTATAGTTGATAAGTGCGTAGGGTGCGTTAGGGGGGGATTGCCATCATATTCAACTTCGTAGCCAGTCGCCCCGTAACGCACCACGGGGTCAAACACCAAAAATGAGATGGGTGTGGCTCTTTTGGAAAGACGTTTGGTCAGGTTTAGAGAGGTATCGGAAGAGTAGGAGGAGCAGTAATAGAGCAACGAGCTTGAATTAGTCGTTTCATCAAAGGAAGGCCATCTTTGTACAAAGACAAGTGAT
>NZ_JAAHIE010001273.1:0-1306 GCF_010671945.1 Moorena sp. SIO4E2 | reverse complement strand
AGTTCGGGAATTTTGTGATATTTAGGGTTGAGGGTTAGTCGGTTGTTCGCCTTTGGCGTCCCTTGTCGGGTAGGTTAGTCGGTTCAGGGGTGAGCTACTCCAACCCAACACTAACTCCAAACCAACCCAACACCAACCAACCAATTCCCCCTAACCCTAATAACACCGGAGTCAACCAATTCCCCCAGCGCACATACAACGTCTGAGTTTGTCGTCGATAAATCGTATCTGCGTGCAACTCATAGGTATTAATCCCCGATAGCCATACTGTTTTGCCATGGGGGTCTACAATACCGGAATAGCCGGTATTGGTTGCTCTAACTGTCCACCTATCTGTTTCAATGGAGCGCATTACATCTTGAGCATGGTGCTGGGCAGGCATACTATTACTGTAATGGGCATTATTTGATGCAGTGATAATAAACTGCCCACCAGCGGCAGCTTGATAGCGGAAGTGCTCGGAAAAAGCTGACTCATAACAAATTCCTACCACTGCTTGACCAAAGGGTGTTTCTAATAATTGGTCAGGCTTACCTGCTGCTAAGTGAGAATCAAGAGGGGATAGTCGGTCAATTAAACGTCCTAGGAATTCTTCAAAAGGAATATATTCTCCTAAGGGCACTAATTTGACCTTATCGTAACGGCTGAAGGTCTCACCAGTACCGGTGACAGTAAACAAACTATTGGTAAGGCTACGCCCGATTTGCCCATAGCCTCCTACCCAAACTAATACCCCTTTATCTAATATTGCTGAGTAGAAAGAACTACGAGTGCGAACCTGTTCTTCCCAAAGAAAAGGTAAGGCAGTTTCAGGAGTTAGCACTGCGTCTACCTTTTGATCTGCCAATGTCTGGTATCCAGTAGTGTAACCTTTTATAGCACGCTGCCATCCAGCGGAGTAAAGTTTAATTTCATTGGGGATGTTTCCTTGAATAATACCGACTTTAATAGCAGAATCATTTGATTGCTCAATCGGTTTACTATACAGTAACCATCCCAGCAGATGTAAGCTGATTAATAATCCGATCGCTATACCCAAAAGGGTTGAATGTTGGAGGTTTTTAGGAGTCGAATATTGTTCGCCCTTGGCGTTACCGTAGGGTAGGTTGTTGTGATCACTTTCAACGTTCAACCTGCCAACGTTCAACCTGCTAACTTTAAAACTACTAACCTTTAATGCGCTTTCAGCTATTAAACCATTGACGGCGACAATAGCTGCTGTAACTGTTATTGGACCGGATAATTGACCGAGGTGCAAAATTATCAGGTTATGGGGACTTTGGGTATAGGATAAGGAAGACCAGTA
>NZ_JAAHIE010001272.1:0-1310 GCF_010671945.1 Moorena sp. SIO4E2 | reverse complement strand
GTCTTAATTGAGTCCGAATGTGTTCAAATTCCCTGTAGGATGGCGGTAGATCTAAAAACCAGAAAATGTCAGCCTGCTCAAGGGGTGCTTGATCCCACGTATCTAATTGAAATCCAGCTTTAGCTGCTACTTGCTTCCACTTGGTAAATGCTTCTTGATATACAGAATTAAAAGAAGTTCCCTGGGTAAATAATCTGTTACCGCACCAGTCTTGAAAAGAAGGGCGGATAAGTACCAGTTTCACTTTTTAACAAGCTCCTGATAAAGATTGATATAACTGTTAGCCATTAAATCAGCCGTAAATTTTTGCTCCACTCTCTCACGAGCTGCTTTTCCAAAATGTGATCGTTCTTGGGAATGTTTTACCATCCAATGGAGTCCCTGATAGAGTGATTGAGCTGAACCAACTTCATCAGCTAACCAACCTGTTTCTCCATGAATAACCACATCGGGAATTCCCCCTGTGCGAAATGCTAATACAGGTGTGCCACAAGCCATAGATTCAAGAGCCGTTAAGCCAAAAGATTCGATTTGACTGGGCATAACAAATATATCAGCTGCTGAGTAGGCAAGACTCTGAAGGTGAGGAGAAGATAAACGTCCTAGATTTAGGGTAGTAATTTGATTATTTAAAGCTGGAATTTGACCCGATCCGAATAGAATTAAAGTGATAGAGTAATGTTTTGCCAACTCATCAATTGCTTCTAGTAAAACGGATAAATTTTTATTTTTATCAGATAAATCAGCACAAGCAAAGGCGATCGCAAAATCATTGGGGTTTACTCGTAAAGCAGCTTTGGCAATGGATGGATCAATAGGTTGATAATCATTGGTATCAATTCCTAGGTGGATGGTGCGGATAGAACGAGCATATTTACCAAGGGCAGACTTTTGAGCTTGTTGTGTTGTCCAAGTGCTGTTACCGACAAAATGCAGATTGATATGCTGATAAAGTTTGGCTTTAAGTTCAAAGTTTTTCCATGCTCGATCACGTTTCCCAGATTTTTTCAGACTAGGACAGTTACAACAATGATTGGTAAATTGATCGCAATCTAGGGCATGATGACAGCCTCCAGTCAGAGGATTCATATCGTGGAGTGACCACACAACAGGAAGTTCAGATGGAAGACTGCTAAAAAAGCTAGGTTTATCGATCCAACGAGATATCCAATGTAAGTTAACAATTTCTGGTGGTTTACCAAAGTCTTTGAGTTGAGTTTTGTAAGTCCATTGGGGACTTGTGAACATACTCCTATTGTTAGCGGAGCGATTCCATTGTCTGCTGATGGCTACTGAGTCTAAGTTGCGCC
>NZ_JAAHIE010001271.1:0-1311 GCF_010671945.1 Moorena sp. SIO4E2 | reverse complement strand
TCAATGAACGCAAACTCTCCCCAGAACAAGAGCTCGTCGAAGATATCCTGTCCATCCTCCACTGTTTCTCTGCTAGGCTTTACGGACTCCGAAAATATCAAAAGCAAGTCACGCAAGCGGTACAAGATAAAACCCCGGAACCAGACGATGAAGTTGACACCAAACAGTGTCTTGAGGCTCAGGGTGTTTCCATCTAAAGAGCTTCACAGGGTTTGGAAAACTTGGCTTAATGCATATAGATGGATTTACAACTGGTCGATCGCTGCTATCAAAAACGGCTATCAAGGTAGTACTTATGACCTACAAAAACTGGCTAGAAAATCTGATAGACCAGAGTGGGTAAAAACCCTACCAGGGCACCAATTACAAGAAGCTGTTGCCGATGGGATCGATGGCGTTAAACAAGCCAAGGTCAATGGAGGTTTTGCCAAATTTAAATCCTGTCGGCAGATCACTCAAGTAATCAAATTCAAAGTTGGAGACTTCAAAAAAGGTTCTTGGTATCCCACCAAAGTAAAAGGTCTGTCCTTTCGTTCACCTCAAGGTTTTCCCGATGAATGCATCTACGGTACTCAATTAGTTTGGGTTAAAGGCAAATGGTACGGCATTTTTCCCGAATACATTGAACCTACTCCCACCAAACAGGATAAAGTAATAGCTTTAGATCCAGGTATTAGGACATTCCTTACTGGCTTTGACGGCAAAAATTACCTAGAGATAGGCTCTGGGGATATTGGTCGGGTTCAAAGACTTTGTCAGCAACTAGATCGGTTGATGAGTCGGATTGACTTAAGCTCTGCGAAAAGACAGAGACGAGCAATGAGAAATGCTGCCCATCGCTTACGCCAAAAAATTCAAAACCTAATTAAGGACTGCCATAACAAGTCAGCTTCTTTCCTGGTTAGTAATTACAAGCTTATATTTTTGCCAACGTTTGAAACATCTCAAATGGTAGTCAAATCAGCTAGGAAATTAAACAGGAAAACAGCTCGCAATCTGCTTACCTGGAATCATTATAAGTTTCGCCAGCACTTAACTCAAATGGCGGATCGTCATGAGGTGAAGGTTGTCTTGGTTAACGAATCTTATACCAGCAAAACTTGCCCAGAATGTGGTCAAATTCACGAAAAATTAGGCGGCAGTAAAAAATTCCAATGCCCAAAATGTGGCTTCTCTTTACCACGGGATTGGAATGGCGCGCGGAACATAATGATCCGCGCTTTGTCGGCAACAACCACCAGGTTTTCACCTGGTGCTATACAGATCATTCCTGCTGATGGGTAGGTTTAGAGAGGTTAAATGTTGCACCAG
>NZ_JAAHIE010001270.1:0-1314 GCF_010671945.1 Moorena sp. SIO4E2 | reverse complement strand
GGAAGCCATCAGGGAGAAGAACGAAACGCGGTTTATACCGAACAGCAATGAATTGGTATGTCAATGCGGATTGTAATGGTGCTGCCAATATAATACGCAAAGTAAGCAGAACGCTAGGTATTAACCTAGACGAACTGGGTAGGGGCGTTTTGACTCGTCCCCACAGGGTATTCCTGTGGTCAGTTAATAAGAAAACAGTGTTTCGTGATGCGGATTCATCCCCGAGGCGAAACATCCTTATTAGAATCCCCCGTCATTTATGCGGGGGAGTAGTCAAGCCGAGCTCTAGTTCTATTGCGCTTAGTAGTATTGACAGCAGCGCCAGCGGCAGCGCCATTGGCACTATTACCAATCAATGAGCCGTTGTCAGTTAATTCTCCAACTACCGCACCAGCAGCGGCACCAATACCGATATCTCTTAATAAATCACCAGCAGCTGCCGGTGCAGCGGGTAGTAGTGTTGCGCCTACAAAACCGGTTGTGATCAGTCCTGGCAGTAGAGCACCGAAAATCCCTTTCATCTTTGTGTCCTCTAAATTGAGAAATTGAGCTACTGTTCTTAGATTAGATCTGCCTCTCGGTAGATAACCTCTTCCATTAGAATTATTTGACTGTGCTCGATCAAGACAGTTAATCTGCCCAAGGTTCCTAAATATATATAGCACTAAGCCCTATATAGCAATTCGATTGATTTGTGATTTATTGCTGCTAGAGATAATCATGAATCGATAAATGCGATGCGTATGCGCAGCCAAAGGGGTTCGGCATAGCCGCGCCATAGCCGTTCGCTAACTAAAATTCCAGCAGTAAATTCCAGCACTAGGGAATAATTGCGAACACCCTTGCTGGAAAACCAGAACCTTTAAGGGGCTTAGGAAAGGTTACTAATGCGATCGCACCATACTCCGGGAGCTGATCCAAGTTAGTCAGCAACTCGATCTGATACTTATCTTGGCTTAGAATATAGTTTTCTAGTGTGGCCGGGAAATGCCATTGCCCTGAAGTCCAGTAATCAAGTTGAGCAAGAAATTAGCAAAGTCGTGATCTCCTTTCGATGTTAGCCAGTTGTCTAACAGCTGTTTGGAGCAGACGGTACCAGAAACCTCTGGCCATCCTCAAATTTTGGGCAAGGGCGTGCCGGTAAAACCTCTGGTTATACACTTCAAATTTAACTACGGATAGAAAACAATGTTTTTTGTAGACAAGCCATATGTCTCTGAATTTTTAAAAAGAACTGTCAAAGACAATGGTATCCCTGTAGTAGGTACAGATATAGCCAAGAAGTTAGGGCTTTATAGTGGGACAAACCTAATT
>NZ_JAAHIE010000127.1:0-15697 GCF_010671945.1 Moorena sp. SIO4E2 | reverse complement strand
ACCTCTAATTACGACCCTGACCCAGCCATGGCCTCCCGCAAACAACATCAGAAAAGGTACTATCGACTCGAATTTAAGGTAAAAACCTACGATTATGCTTTTCATTAAGTTTTGTCAGTCAACCAGGGTGAGAAACACTCTCAGTCTGGCTCCCATACCTCTGACTCCTTTCTTCGGCAACACTTTATAATTTGTAACATACATCCTTTTTTTTTGCACGACCTACTTACAACCATTTTTGAGCTGGTAGAGAATGCCATTTAATATTTCTCTTTTACTCCACTTCGGGGGTCGGGTTCTCTTCTTTTCTGGCAACAGAGGTTCAATAATTTCCCACTCTCTGTCTGTCAAGCTACTTGAGTATGGCATTTTTGACTCATTATACTTTCTCACGAAGATCCCAAATGGGTTCTATAAATTTTATTTTATCTAAAGATTTATCCCTAGAAATTCATTATAGAATTACATTAATGTTCATAAAGAACACTTCTAACAATTTTTGGCGAGGTAAATACTGTGAATAAGGATGCGTTAAGTGAGGCATTAATAGCTCTAGCTAACCAAGATCGACCCCTATCGGAAAAAATATTCCTAAAACTTTTAAGACAAGTATGGCAAATTGATTGGACTGTTGCTGCTTATGATGTATGGGGTCATTATATTGAATATGATGTACCTTATTTCTTGCGATTTATGAAAGCAGACGTGGGAGATGAAGCAGAAGAGAAGCAATTATTGATCGATTGGATAGGTTCCAGACTTGAGCTGCGAAATCAAAAAGGTTCAGGGCAAGATAGACTTATAGATCTAATCGAGGAAGTTAATCAATTAAGAGCCTCCACACGCAAAGGTGCAGGTTGGTAAGCTATTGATTAATGTTGAATGAATGATAGTCCGGTTCAATTGATTGGTTGAGAGCTGTGCTGGACTGATCGGAAGCATTGTTTTGCTCAATATTGAATATATAGGGTGCTTTTAAAAAATTCAGAACTCAACTGTCTCTTTGTTGCAAGTTTTCTTCAAACATAAAAGTGCCCTTTTTTCAATCATTATTAATCCGTTTAGTTAATCAGTCAAACCAGAAATATTGAGTGAATTTAACTGTGCTCACTTAAGTTAAATTGGTCAACGACATTAAACAGTACTACGAGGGATAATGCAGTGTGCAGAAGAAAGTACCGACCGATAACATTGGCGTTCGCGGAGCGTGTGCGTTAGCACGTAGGCTAACTTTACCCCAGAAATGGGTTGACAGGTTTGTGGATTCCTAGGTTTACCACCAACAAAAATCCACATCCCCTTTAAGGGACGGGGGTTTTAACCCCTGCGTCGCTTTTCCTCCCCCGGCTAAAGTGCGGGGGTCTCCAAGCTACCGGAGGTTTTTGATGATTTTTGATGACCAGGCAAAGACTTTTGAAGCTAGAACTGGCTTATCTGAATTAACTTGCCAAGCGGTGGCAGAAACTGCCTTTCAGCTAGCTGAAATTCAAGCGAGGGACTGCATCGTAGAAGTGGGTGCAGGAACAGGGCAAATTGGTCAGTGGTTTACCTCTGAATCAGTTCAATACCTGGGTTTCGATCTTTCCGAGCCCATGCTGCAAGAGTTCCGTCAGCATCTAGATCACCCTAGGGACAATTTTAAGATAGTTCAAGGGGATGCTAACCAATATTGGCCAGTTAAAGATGGCACAGCGAACCTCATCTTTAGCTCTCGCACTTTACATCTACTGAACTTAGAACACATCGTGAGTGAAAGCTGGCGCATTGCCCACGCAGAACGAGCAGTCGTACTGATGGGGACTGTGCAACGCCAGAAAAATAGCGTCAAAAATCAGATGAGAGACCAGATGCAAACATTGCTAGCGAAGGAAACGTTGCAGGGACGACAAAAAAACAAGTTGATGCATCAATTGATCGAACGATTTACTCAGGATGGTGCTCAAACCATTGAGCCTATGGTGGTGTCGTCTTGGAAAGTCGTCAGTACTCCTAGACAGTCCCTTGACTCTTGGCGAGGTAAAGCCAACTTAGCTGGTATTGAGCTCGGTGATGAGATTAAGCACAATGTTCTAGATCAACTAGAAGTTTGGGCACAAGCAACTTTTGGTGGATTAGATCAGCCCATCGAATCTGAAGAAACTTATATACTCCAAGGCGTTCGCCTCAACTAAGCTTATGAAAAATATGATTCTGACTCAAGACAATGAACTTCTTTCTGAATTGGGGAAATCCCTAGTTTCAGGGTCTCTTAGCGACGAACGATTGTTGGCACAAACTGCTGCCCAGCCACCGATCCAAATTTTACCCGATGCGAATTTATTGAAAATTGGTGGACAGAGTTTTATTGATCGTGGACGAGCAGCAGTTTTTCCTTTGATGGATGAAATTGTAGAAAATCTAGGTCACCACAAGATGATCATTGGCACCGGAGGCGGAACTAGAGCCCGTCATGGTTACAGTGTGGGACTAGATTTAGGTTTGCCCACTGGAGTTCTGAGTGTACTGGGTACTTTTGTCAGTATGCAGAATGCTCGGATGATCCATTTTCTGCTGGCTAAACATGGCATCCCTTTTATTGAACCTGTTCAGTTTCCCCAACTCCCCCTTTACTTAGAAGAGCGGGGTGCAGTCATTTTCTTTGGGATGCCTCCTTATATTTTCTGGCACGAAAACCCTGCGGTGGGAAGAATTCCACCCCATCGCACAGATACAGGTTCTTATCTGATCAGCGAAGTTTTTGGTACCAAGTCAATGATTTTTATCAAAGATGAGGAAGGCTTATATACCGCCGATCCCAAAAAAGATCCCAACGCTAAATTCATCAAAAAAATCTCTGTCGCAGAACTACAAGAATTAGATCTACAAGATGTAATCGTAGAACGTCCAGTCTTAGAGATGATGCAACGATCAGAGAATCGCCGTTCAATTCGAGTCATTAATGGATTAGTCAAAGGCAATCTCACCCGTGCTCTGAACGGAGAAGATATCGGTACGCTGATCTACGCAGACGATAAACAGTAAACAGCGAACAAACAAGCGACGACAAGATAACGGATAACTAAAACAATGACTTACACAGAATTAAACAGTGATAAACGCAACCACCTCGAATCTATGCTGATGCGGGAAAGCTTGCTAGATAAAGAGGTACAGAGATCGACCGAACCTCAGTCTCAAGATACTCCGGTGATTCGGATGTTGCCTAATTCCCATGTTGTTAAAATTGGAGGCAGGTCGATTTTGGATGCTGGGCGATCGCTGATGTATCCTTTAGTCGAAGTAATCGGCAACTGTCTCAGTTCTAAAAAGCTGATTCTTGGGACAGGGGGGGGAGCCAGAAGCCGCCATGTCTTCTCGATTGGCATTGACTTAGGGATGCCAGCAGGTGTGCTGGCACAACTTGCCCAAGCGGATGCCCTAGGAAACGCTCATATTCTGGGCGCACTGCTATCTTCCTATGGCGTAGTGGCGATTCCTCCAGAAATTTTTGGTCATCTCTTACCCCTATTTATCAACAGTGTACCTGGTGTGATTTTTACGGGTGTTCCTCCTTACTCCCTCTGGGAACATCCTCCAGAAGTCGGACGTATTCCTTCCCATGGTAGTGATGCCGGCTGTTTTCTGCTGGCGGAATGTTTTGGTTGCAAAACTCTCACCCTTGTTAAGGATGTAGATGGACTTTATGATCGAGATCCCAAACTTGACTCCACTGCTAATTTTATTCCTGAAATTTCTGCAACAGAGTTAAAACAACGCAATTTAGAAACACTACCTTTTGAGCGTATTCTCATTGATTTACTCGCTAATTCTCGATTAGTAGATAAATTCCAAATCATTAACGGAAGAATCCCGGAAAAATTAGAAGCAGCTCTTGATGGTGAGCATGTGGGCACAATTATTTACGCGGATAAATAAGGGGAAAATGATCGGAAGAAGAAAGTTTATCGGATTAAGTCTGTTAAGTCTCTTATCTGCTTGCACTGCTTTGAGTTTCGGCAGTGAAGATTCGTCTACAATCACTCTGACTATCTCTGCGGCTAGTAGTCTACAAGATGCGATCCAAGAGATTGGTAATTTGTACAGTCAACAAAATCCTAATATTAGGCTTACCTATAACTTTGGTTCTTCCGGTTCCCTTCGACACCAAATCGAACAAGGTGCGCCAGTGGATGTGTATATTTCCGCAGCAAAGCAACACATGGATGCTTTGGAAAATAAAAACTTTTTGCTAGATAATACACGCCAAAATCTGCTCAAAAATGAGGTCGTGCTGATCACAGCTCACAATAATTCTGATCTCGATGGATTCTCACACCTTAAGAGTGATTTTGTTAATAAAATAGCCATTGGTGCGCCGGATAGTGTTCCCGCCGGGAAATATGCGAAGGAAGTATTGGACTCCCTGAAGTTATATCAACCCTTAGAAAGTAAGTTGGTTTTTGCCAAAAATGTCCGCCAAGTTTTAGCTTATGTAGAAACGGGTAATGTGGAAGCGGGTATTGTTTATAGCACTGATGCTCAAGTCTCAGATCAAGTCAAGATTGTAGCAACCGCACCGAGAGATTCTCATTCTCCCATTGTCTATCCCATTGCGATTGCCCAAGATAGTAAACATCCAGAAGCTGCCCAATATTTTATCCAATTTATCTTAAGTAATGCAGCTCAAAATGTTTTGACAGAATACGGCTTTAAAAAGTAAAAATTATTACTTATCACTTATTACTTATTACTTATAGCAAGTCGCGCTCGTCTATTTACAAATAATGAATGAATTTCCTTTGGGATCTGTATATCATCTGGGAGTCTGTAACTACACCAGCGCGAAGCACTATATTACTTATTACTTATCACTTATCACTTATTACTTATTACTTAATTAATGCCCTTAGACCTTTCGCCTCTCTGGATTTCTTTAAAAACGGCTTCGGTGGCTACTGTTTTTGCCTTTATCGCAGGAATTGCCGTGGCAGAGGTGATGTTTAGCTATCAGGGCAAAGGAAAAGGTCTAATCGATGGTATTTTGACTCTTCCCTTGGTACTTCCGCCCATTGTGACAGGTTTCTTACTGTTGTTATTGTTCGGTAGAAATAGCCCCATCGGACAAGGATTACAGCAATGGGGAATTAGCATTATATTTTCTTGGCAAGCTACAGTAATCGCTTCTACTGTAGTGGCATTTCCCTTGATGTATAAAACGACATTAGCAGCATTTGAACAGATCAAGAAAGATCTGATTAATTGTGCTCGCACTTTAGGAGCCAATGAAAATAGGATCTTTTGGCAAATCGTTCTGCCTTTAAGCTGGCGAGGAATCGTTTCTGGGACAATTTTAACCTTTGCTAGGGCACTAGGAGAATTTGGAGCGACCTTGATGTTAGCAGGTAGCATTCCTGGCAAGACCCAAACCATGCCCCTAGCGATTTACTTTGCAGCAGAAGCAGGGAACATGGAAGAAGCGTTAATTTGGGTAATCATTTTAGTCGCGATCGCTCTAGGAGTCATTGTTACCATTAATTATTGGTCTGATACAGACGGTTGGCTTGAGCAGCTTTCAGATAGATTGGGAGCCTCAGCAATCAGTCGTTGGTCATTAATTACAAGTCGTTGGTTTTCTGTTTTTCAATCTACCCACCACATTCAAGCCAAAAATCAACGCCATTTTTATCAACAACTCATTCTTGAAATAGAAAAAGATTTACCTAGTTTTAGTTTGATTACTACCCTAAATGCTAATAATAAACTGTTGGGAATATTGGGAGCTTCGGGTTCTGGTAAAAGTATGACCTTGCGTTGTATTGCGGGTTTAGAAACTCCGTCTCGTGGACGGATTGTCCTCAACGGACGCATCTTATTTGACTCTGACAAGAATATAAACCTATCTTGTCGCCAACGTCGTATTGGTTTTGTCTTTCAAAATTATGCTCTATTTCCTCACATGAGAGTGGCTCGCAACATTGGTTTTGGCTTACAGCATTTGCCGAAAGAAGAGCGGCGCAAGCAAGTTCAAAAATACATTGATTTAATGCAGTTACAGGGGCTAGAAAAACGTTATCCTCATCAATTATCTGGGGGACAACAACAAAGAGTGGCACTAGCCAGAGCCTTAGCGATTGAACCAGAAGCAATACTGCTGGACGAACCGCTTTCAGCTTTAGACAACTATTTACGCAGTCAAATTGAACAATTATTAGCAGATGTTTTTGCTAACTATCAAGGGGTGATGCTGTTAGTGACCCACAAATTAGAAGAAGCTTATCGAGTTTGTGAAGATCTAGTCATTCTTGATCACGGTCAAGTCATTGGGGCGGGTTATAAAGAAGACATTTTCCGACATCCACCTAATTTTAAAGTGGCACAGCTTACCGAGTGCAAGAACTTTTCTCGTCTACAGATTGTCGATCCGTATCACATCAAAGCGATTGACTGGCATTGTCGTCTTCAAGTTGTTGAACAGCTTAACTCATCATTAACCTATGTCGGTATCCGCGCTCATCATCTCAAATTTGTTATCAAGCAAGAGACAGTTAATACTTTTCCTTGTTGGTTAGTCAGAATTAGTGAAACACCCTATCGTATAACTCTTTATCTTAAGCTCAACTCTTCTGCAAACCATGAACTAGATTATCACCTACAAGGAGAAGTTTTTAAGGAAAAATGGGATAAAATTAAGGATCATCCCTTTCCTTGGTATGTTTATTTAGATCCTCTCCAACTTATCTTAATGCCCACATTGTAAGAGCATATCGATCAGATAATCTTTATATGGGTCTAATTTAGACCGTCTCCGGTCACTACGACCTTGATGTTCTAAAAAATGGGGGTGACGTAGATCTCGAAACACACTACTACGACCAATACCTAATTTGAGGATCACCAAAAGTTGCCAAGACCCCTAATGTTAGCAGCAAATTGTTCTGTTTGCAAGCAACTACTAAGAGTAGGTAATCATATTTGACAACAGGTCAAAAATATGATTAAATCGTAGAGGGTCATTCAAAGAAACATTAAATCCAGTTCAATAACCTGGTCTAACAGATCTGGTCTGACTGCCTTAATTTTCCTTGCATATCGGGATAGTTTACTCTGCTTATTCGTGAAAGGTCAGAAGTAGTCATTCTGATTGAGTTGAATTAAAGAGCATCCCGTCACCTCAGAATGATTCTCTCAAAAAAACTTTGACACAAACAGGCAATTTGCTCATGACACAGGAAAAACCCTCTCCAGAACAGCACAGCTCTGAGCAAGAGTTAGACGCTCAGAAGTTTCATTTCGGCCGACGTCATTTCTTGGCAATAGGAGCAGGAGCTGCCACTGGATTAGCCTTTTCTGCTCCTGCTTTTGCTAAAGGAGCAAGGGGCTGTCAAGGGAAACAGTTACAAACAACAACTCTTCCCACCTTCCAACAACCCCCGGTTGCTCCCCTGGGTACTGCTGAGAATCCCACAGAACTGGCTATTGATTATATTTCAGAAGCTGTTAGCTTCTCATCGGAAACTCGCCAGGAAGTAACGATGCGTTACTACTCCTACGGTGAACAAGGACCTTTTGAGCGCACATCAAACCATCTTCTGCGACCAGGACCGACATTCAAATTTAAGGCCAGAAATCCCAATAAAAATACTTTAAATCTTAAGCTGAAGAACAATCTTCCCCCCAATGAGGGTACTAACTACCCCTCCGCCCCTCCCCACCCGAGTACAGGTAGTCCAGGAGTTGCTGACAGGCCCAAGGATTTTAATACAACCAACCTGCACTTCCATGGGTTCCACGTTTCGCCGCTGAGTCGCACTCTGGCAGGTCAACCTGGTTCCGCTCTGGATAGTCCAGTGAGCCTCTCTTCCGATGACATCTTTGCAGCCGTTCACCCCAAAGGGGAAATGGGTAGCACTGGTGAGCATCTGTACCAGGTGGTTGTGCCTAAATTTCATGCCCCCGGTACCCATTGGTATCATCCCCACCAACATGGCTCAACGGCTTTACAACTGGCGGATGGTATGGTCGGTGCATTAATTATCGAAGAACAAGGAGATGCGGTAATTGATGTAGATCGCGACCTGGTAATGATCGCCCAGGAAGTGATTACCGAAGATGCCATTGTCAAGCCTGATCCCGACTTACCACCGGTTCCTGGTGACCAGATGATCTACAACTGTAGCCCTGCATCTTACAAATTTACGATTAACGGTTACTTGAATCCGATCTTAAAGATGCAACCTGGGGAATTACATCGCTGGCGATTTATTAATGCTACAGCGACGACGCGGGGCTTTATTCAGCTTGAACTACGCAAGGTGGAAGACGATGGAAAAACACAGACATTACAGGATCTTAATGTGATTGCTCTTGATGGGATTAGCTTTTATGGACGAGCTCCTGAAGTTAAGCAAGTTTTAGTGTTAAACCCTGCCAATCGAGCTGATTTGTTGATCCAACTGAATGAACCTGGTACTTACCAACTCTGGAAAAAGGTTTGGAGGGCAGGACGGGGTAATCTAGGTGAATTTGGTATTATTGTTTCTACATTGATGAGAGAAGGACCCCAGCAACAACAGATTCTGGCAACGATAACGGTAGAAGGGGATCGGGTTACCTCACCCAAAAATATTCCTGATACTATTCCTGGTGATTTCCCCGAATATCTCCAACCGATTACGGATGACCAATTGTTACACTATGAAGTCAGATATAAAGAAGAAAATGGTAATGACGCGATTCAAAGTTTAATTTATGAGCGTCCCTTTGTGTTTGGGTTCTATAAGGAAACCAGAACCCAAAATTGCAACTTTTATATGCAGCGTCCAAAAGACGAAGAAGATAAGGATGGAAAGCAGTTTAACAAGGACATCAAATCTGGCAAACTAAATCCAGGCCAAGCTAACCCCAACCCCCGTTTGCTTCAGATTAATGGAGTTTCTTTCACTCCCAAGAGCGGAAGCAACTATATTTCCTATCTTCCGGCATACAAAGTTATAGGGGCATATGAGTTAGACGAAAAGAAACCTTATAACCCAGGTCGATTCACCGCAGGTGCTTATCGGAATGAGACGGTTCAGTTAGTCAAGCTCAACACCTGTGAAGAATGGATTATCTTCAATTACAGTAATGTTGCCCATCCGTTCCACATTCATATGGCTCCTTTTCAAGTGGTTGAGGTATATGATCCCAACTACGACGAAAACAACCCTGTTAAGTACGATCCCGCTACTTCACCTTGGCATGATACTTATCCAATCCCTCCTTTCAAATATATTCCGGATTTAAATAAATTAGATTATCCAGACAATAATTTCAAAGGAGTTGAGGGATTTATCTATGGCTATCTCAAAATTCGTCTACGCTTTACCGATTTTTGGGGTAAGTACGTTTTCCATTGTCACTTGCTCAACCATGAAGACCAGGGTATGATGCAGACGATTTATGTGATGAATGATGATGGCGGCACAGGGTATAATCCTTTCACTCAAGTGAAAACCTCCACTGGTGTTGTTCCCAAAGTGACCATTGGTGATTTAGGTGCCTTACCCGCTAATTATTATCCACCTACCCATTTTGAACCTTATAACCATCCCAATATACCAGCCGAATCTTACCCCAATGCCTATTTTGAACCCTTAAGATGGTATGGAAAACAAGAAGGCTTTCCGGTATATTCTCAATTGGGCAAAGAGAGCTTCCCTCCCCAAGTTGAAATCACCAGTGATGGTAAAATTGTGGGAATAGTCAATCCAGATCCCATCATACGTTTTTGACACTCCCCATCAATAAATTGAAGGGGATTCTTAGTTCATAGGGATACCAATATACTTGCCCTCACTAAGCATCTTGACCGTATGCCTTCAGGGGGCGACAAGCCCCCTGAAGCAATTATCAGTTGAGGCCCTGGGGAGATATTGAGCTTGACTATCTCTTGAATTATGGGAAACCACAGCAGTACCACGCTTAATCTATTTGAGATTAAAAATCGTTGTAAATGACGGCGACGACTGTTCTGTTTTATAGGTATTGGTAGTGTAGCCGCCAACCTTTCTATTCGCACTTGCTTGTAAGTTTGCAGTAATGCAACCAACAAATTCAGGGTCAGCAGTTGCGAATCACTGAGATATTTTTGTAGATGGGTCTGGTAGAATGAAGGTAACATTAAATAATAATGGTCTTGTCAAATTCACGAGACCATTCTTTTTTACCACAATCTACTACTCTTTCTGATACCTCACGTGAGTCGGGCTGCGGTGACTAGCTCCATAAGGTTTTTTGATGACAAACCTTAACCACCCGCACCTCCTCTATGTCTTGCTTTGAGGGGGCTTGTCGCCCCCTGAACCGTATGCCCTACGGCTTAGTAATCAGGAAATTCTCGCACATGCAAACTAGCTGGCCATTCTTGGGGGTTACTCCCTTTGGGGTCAGCTAGTTCCAGGGGGCAATTGCTCCCTAGTTGCTTAACAAAGACGGCAGGAGAAGGATGAGTCTCCTTACAGTTGGCAATAATTTCAGATATCCAATTGGGGTCACAAATCCTGGCATTGTGACCTGTTTCCCCACCAATGATGACTAAATCAAGGGAGGATAGAAAATTCCCCCAATTTTCAATTTTCTCTAATAGGGGTTCACAGACGATCCAGTGTTTGTGGGCAGGGATTTGAACCAGATCGGAGAGCCTGGGGATGAGAACAGCTTGGTTTTCAATGGTACAGCCAACCCAGATGTTGGTCGGTAAGTAATCCCTGTCTGCTACCTTAAGCCACTCTTGAATTGCCATGCCCATGATGTGGGGACGTTTGGTGAGTAACATAAAAATCTGCTTGGGAGCACTAACCATCGCATCAAGCATTTCAATGTGCCACTCGCGCGGGACCCATTGTCCAAATATGTCCGTCATACTGGCGACAAAATGTCGCTTTTTTTTTCGTTGCCGTTGCCAACTTGCTAAAATATCGTGCCTGAGCCTGAGTGCCGGAGGAGGGGATAGATAAGATAATTGATTGCCGCCAAAAAACTGATTCTGATTGATTCGCTCGGCATAACAGTGAGCACAGCCAGCCGAGATTTTCTCGCACCACCACCCTCCTTCAATTGCGACAATGATATTGTCAGTGACATCGACACATTCCATCTATTAAAATAAAAAATGATGAATAAGTTTACAAAAAAACTATCTTTGGCGACAATTATAACTTTTCTCTTGTCAAAAATTCTTCTATGAAATCCGTTGAATCAATCAATCTGAAAAATCAGTTTTCTAGGTAGAGACGTTCAATTGAACGTCTCTACTGGGTAACGCAGCACCAGGAACAATTTAATCTTTGGTTAGAAGAAGCAAGGCAAACTGGGAAAATGATTGAATAGTAAACTTGATAATTCTTAATTAACGTGAGTTCGACGGAGTCTCAAACCCTCATTCTTTCGTAAGCTGGAAGGCTGATTCTTTCGTTGGACAACCCAAAATTGATATTTTCATCGAACTCACGTTTAATTAGATGTAACACTCATCGTTTATTTGCTACCAGATTTAGTCTAATTCAAAGGCATCCTTATAATCCTTAGCCAAAGACATATCCTGCTCTTCCTTAAATAACAGACAGTTTTCTACAACCAACACATCTAAATTTGTGCCCATAAAGCAGGAAAAGGCATCTTCTGGGGTGCAGACAATCGGTTCACCTCGGACGTTAAAGCTGGTATTCACTAAAACCGAGCAACCTGTACGTTGTTTAAACGCTTTCAGCAGCTTGTAGTATCGTGGATTGGTTTCCAGATGAACTGTTTGTACCCGCGCCGAATAGTCCACATGAGTCACCGCAGGAATTGTCGAACGCGGGACATTGAGTTTCTCAATCCCAAACAACCCTTTTTCCTCTTCCGTCATGGAACGCTGCAATTCTTGCTTGACCTCAGCCACTAGCAGCATATAGGGACTTTCCCGATCTAACTCAAACCAATCTGAGACATCCTCAGCCAGCACAGAAGGTGCAAAAGGGCGGAATGATTCTCGAAATTTAACTTTTAAATTCAGTTTCTTTTGCATTGTTTCCGAGCGGGGGTCAGCCAAAATCGATCGCCCACCTAAAGCACGGGGGCCAAATTCCATCTGTCCCTGAAACCAACCTACAGCTTTTTCTGCTGCTAAAGCATTGGCTGTTTCATGAATCATGCCGTCTTCACTCAGGGGATGAATCACTGCACCAGCAGCTTGTAAACGGCGTTCACACTCTGCTGGGCTGAAGCTAGGCCCCAAATAACTGCCCTGCATGGTATCTTGACCCGCTACGGTGGTTCTGGGTTGTTTTGCATACAGGTAATAGGCGGCTAAGGCTGCTCCCAAAGACCCGCCAGCGTCACCAGCCGCTGGCTGAATCCAAATTCGTTCAAAAGAACCATCCCGTAAAATATTACCATTGGCAACGCAATTTAACGCCACCCCACCCGCTAGACACAGATTACCATGAGGACTGTCTTTTGCCAGGTTGCGAGTGATTTGCAAGACAATTTCCTCTGTTACACTCTGAACCGATGCGGCTAAGTCCATGTGTTTTTGTGTCAGTCTGTCTTCCGGAGTGCGGCGTGGCCCTTCAAACAGCTCGTCAAACTTGTCATTGGTCATCGTTAAACCGGTACAGTAATTAAAATACTCCTGGTTCAGGCGATAACTTCCATCGGGTTTTAAATCGACTAAATGTTCTAAAATTCTCTCAGCATAAATGGGTCGCCCATAGGGTGCTAAACCCATGACTTTATATTCACCCGAATTGACTTTAAAGCCGGTATAGTAGGTAAATGCAGCATAAAGCATTCCCAGGGAGTGGGGAAAATGTAACTCCTTGGTAATCGTTAACTGATTGCTGTTTCCCTTGGCAACTGTTGTGGTGGCAGATTCTCCCACACCATCAAGGGTCAGTACAGTTGCCTCTGTAAATGGAGAGGGAAAAAACGCACTGGCAGCATGACTCAAATGGTGTTCAGAAAACAATAATCGTTTGGCATCAAATGAACCAAAGGTTGCGAGCGCATCCAGAATTGTGCCTTTTTGAAATAGTTTATTCGTTAACCATAACGGAATGGCTTTAGCAAAGGAAGTATACCCGCTGGGTGCAAATCCCAAATAGGTTTTAACTAAGCGGTTAAATTTCCGCAGGGGTTTTTCATGAAATACCACATAATCTAGTTCATGTAGTTCGATTTCTGCTTGTTTGAGACAGCTCGAGATCGCATTGAACGGAAACCGTAAGTCATGTTTAATACGGGTAAAACGTTCTTCTTGAGCGGCTGCAACAATTTTGCCATTGATAACAATAGCAGCAGCACTATCATGGTAAAAGGCTGAAATACCAAGAATTTTCATGACGGATTACCTCAGGCTTTTCATATATTTGCCATGGGGAAGCAAATTTTGACGCTCTATCCAATAACTTTGGACTTCTGGCTCAAGATTTCTTTGAATGAAATCAATCCCGAAGAAACGGGACACTAGAGCAATCGGAGTGATTATTATATAAAATAATAGTGTTAGCAGCAGATTCAATCCGATGCTGAACAGCGGAGCCAATACAGAGTAAATTGGAGATAAAAGTTGGGGAGAGAACACGGTTATCCCTCCTACCCCAACAGCAACAATTCCTAAGCTGAGGGTGTAAGGTAATAGTAGACTGCCCAACAGTAACATGACAAGCATGACAACCCCAAAACGCTGAATCCGTCGCCGGCGATTTGGATGGTGTTGGACATCTAATAGAGCATCACTGACCGTTTGTTTACTACTATTACTGCTCACAATGATTTTCCTTCTTTGAGTTTTTCGAGTGAAGAACCGTAGCAGTCTTGCAGACGAGCAAAACAACCCTCCGCATATTCCTTAGCCGGTTGAATACCGGGATGAAGCCAATCACGGGCTAATCCAATTTCGGGATTGCCTTTATACTGATCGGTCAAAACACCTAAACCGGGACCCACTAACTTGCCTACATGAATCAAATGCTTCATCGGTTCAAAGACCGCCACATCGAAGCTTGAAAAGACCCACATCACGCCAAACTGTTCACAAAGTGCTTCACACACCTTATAGTTTTTGAACAGATGCATTGGGTTGTTATAAGTACTTAGAAGCTGCTTGTGAGCTTTGAGAACATCTCTGGCTTCCCAATCTCCCCGATCATCCCATCCCACAATATGAGTGGGCATACAGTGAAATAAACGACCATTGTCACCGATATATTCCCGTCGAGCCATACCCGGTGGGAAGGTGAGCAAAACAATATTGGGCTGCAAAATCTGTAGTGCTGAAATTAGGGTGCGAGTAATGTAATCTGCACTACCGCCCCCCATACCCAAGTTCCAGTTGATCACCTGACGACCGAGGTAACTTTGCAAAAAATCTGTAAGAACCGCAGGATAAGTTTTCTCCTCCGGAAGACCTGTACCAAAAGCATCACTAGACGCGACTGTTACGAAATGAATCGCATCTTCGGGAACTTGGTGACGCATTTCAAATTCAGGACAACGATAGCCATAACTGTTGATCTGATAAGTGATATCTTCTGAGCCCAAAACGGGATGGGGTTTTTTTCTATATTCCTTTTCGCGATCGCTGCCAAACCACTTAAACTCACCGGACTTATACACCTCTACCACAGGCGTATAGGGCATCTGATCTGGTAAAAAAAGAGATGCTGAAGCTTTGTAGGCTGATAGATTCATGCTCGTTCACTAACTGGACACAATCAATTTATTTATTCTGTGTTGATCATTCTGAAGCAGACAATCAAATCCAACCATTACTTTAAACAACTGTTAATCTTTTTAACATGAATTAACAGTTGCCAGAGATCGCCTCCAATTGCTCTAAAATCCTGCCAACGTCTAATCGTAGATTATGGCGAGATACTTCCCAGCGGGCAGTTAAAAGTGTGGATAGATATAGGGATCATCTTCTTGTTCCTTCTTCTCTCTTTTCTTACGGGTCACTGCTGATTTGAGAGAGGAGAGGTAGTTTTTGATAGACTGCCAAAGCTTGTCCATGTTTTACTCCTGGTTGGTTGATGTGTGTTCATACTGAAGCACGCCTATTGTATCAGATAATGCTTACACTTTAACCCAGAAATGTTGAATGATAGTTAAAAACCTAGACAAATAGCCTCTAATTTGATAAAATAGAGGCTAAATAAAAATATAATAATGTTGATTCGATGATATCAAATTTTCCAAAAATCGTCAAAAAATACCTAGAAAAACTACCTACTGATGATTATCCAGTCCTCAATACTTTCCTGTCTTGATGCAGTCGCTCATGGGGGAAACCCCCATGAGCGACTGCATCGCTATTTGTGTCAACCTGGTTAGACTTTGTATTAGATCAGAGTCAAACTAGTATGAGGAGTTTATTCAAACGTTTGAATGTACGTGGTATAGATGTAGACATATCGACTTTCTCTAAGGCGAGCAAAGTTAGAAATCCAATGGTGTTTTATAATTTGTTCGTTGACTTAAGAAAAAGTCTGAATAAAAACAAAAAAATAGGCAAAAATAAATTAGCCTTATTTCCGCGCTTATTCAACAATAGTGACCTTAACTAGTAAGCCTGGTTGACTGACAAAACTTAATGAAAAGCATAATCGTAGGTTTTTACCTTAAATTCGAGTCGATAGTACCTTTTCTGATGTTGTTTGCGGGAGGCCATGGCTGGGTCAGGGTCGTAATTAGAGGT
>NZ_JAAHIE010001269.1:0-1317 GCF_010671945.1 Moorena sp. SIO4E2 | reverse complement strand
TTACCGTAAGATAGTGGAGCCTTTATAGTTGGTAGGTTATGCGTAAAAGGTTGAAGTCTTTTGTAGTAAGGCTCCACTATCTAAGGTTTCGTTTCCGGAAATGCGCTCACTGTGGTCTTACCTTCAGGGATGGGGATTTGTTGGAAAAACACCATATAATACCACGTGCATTAGGAGGAAACGACCTAGATAAAAATCTAGAGTTACTACATCTCCACTGTCATGACGCCAAACACGGAATCAAAGTTAATCCCTTAGAGTTAGATGAAAATCCGTTTTAGAGGTACCAATGTCAAGGGTTCTTATAATGAGGAGCCGTATGATGCGTGCATTGTCACGTACGGTTCTGAAGACTAGTCAGTGGGGTGACTCACTGGCTAAGTTTAATTTTATTCATCCCGGGAGAGACATAGACCGTCGGGACAAACGACTAAAATCCGTATCCGTGGCATCATTGACCATGGGGAAAGGGGGAAAGCTACACAAAGGCTTCTGCTCTAAAACCTATCAAAAATGTCAGAGAATCAATAACCAAATCGGCCACATTGTCTCTAAGAGAATTGTTCAGATCGCTGAAGAGTTTAATTCCGAAGTTATCGTGTTTGAGGATCTCAAGGGATGGAAGCCCAAAGGAGGACGGAAACGGTCTAACCTCCGACAAAGGTTTCATGGATGGCTCAAAGGGAAAATTCGCGATTTTACTGAGATGAAATGGGCTGAATTGGGCGGCAAAGTCATAGAGGTTGTGGCCGCTTACACCTCGAGACTTGCCTACGATGGTTCTGGCAAGGTCAAACGTGATTCAAAGAATTATGCCCTAGCCACCTTCCCTTCAGCTAAGCGATTCAATGCCGACCTAAATGGCGCTTACAACATTGGTGCTAGAGGTGTGTTTAAACTCACTCACAGAAATGGTAGTGAGGGTCTCTCCAGCAAAAGTCCTGGACGACCGCCTAGAAGCTGGGCTTGCCTGTGTGAGTGCGATTCGTTGGCTAGAAACCTACCCCCTTAAGGGTTGGGAGATTAGCCGCTTGGTTCAATGAACCTTGACAACTTGATAACCATGGTGGTGAAAGACCACCCCGGAGACAAAACCTTAGAATAGTGCAGCCTTAGTACAAAACCTTACTCCTATGATGCCTAACCTGCTGACCATAAAGGCTGCACTATTCTTTCGGTAACTTCTGACCCTTGCGAAATCCGAGTGACAGCCCTACCCCTACTTCAGAACTTAACAACCCTGGGGTAAAGCGGGGTCGAACAGTGAAGCACTACTAGCCTAAGGTGGTGTTAGTAACAGGCAATAGAACTCATGGG
>NZ_JAAHIE010001268.1:0-1318 GCF_010671945.1 Moorena sp. SIO4E2 | reverse complement strand
AACTAAACCTCGCTCCAGCCATCAATTGTAGCCATCAAAATATTCACCAAAGGATGGTCTATGGCTTCCTTGAAAGCTTCTACTCCTCCTGCTTTCAGGCTGGGGGGGCGACATGAGAGCTAAAAAGTAGACTGTATAAGCTTCATAGCTCTCATACCTTGTAAATAATTATCGAGCTTATGACGACTTAAACGCATCAAATTTTCAACTAATTCCCAACACTTATCCATAAAATTAATCCAGTTTTGCCCATAAAGCCCAATATAAAAACTGCTATGCCTTTTAGTTAATCGCCCATATTATTTAACTCTAGCTACATATTTTTGAACTCCTTTTTTATTAATTATTTCTCCTGCAATAGTGGCAGTTAAATAAGCAAAAGATATTAAAATAACTAAAGAAATAAAGCGTTGTCCGACAACATTGCTGCCTTCCATATTATATCCCCCGCTCTTATAGTCTCGGAACATCTCTTCAATATCAAAGCGTTTTTTATAAGCTTCGATTGCTTCCGAAGTACTGCTCATATTTGTTATAATAAACCAACCTTCTTTTGTCACAGATCTTCGATAACTCTTTTTCCATTTACAGGCAACACTAAATCCTTTAATTTTTTTGGTTTTTGTAACTTTAACATTTTTAAAAAATAAAGATTTTCCCGGTTTTAAACCACAATTTTTCAAGGAAACCCACCCAGAATTTTTTAGTTCAATTTGTTCCGATTCTTTTAGTCTCAAACAAAATTGAAACCCTTGTGTATCTAGCCATTGAGCCAATTTAACCGAACAAAACTCTCGGTCTCCTAAAACCACAACTTGATAGTTTTCAAACAGACCTATAATATTTGATATTAGTTGTTTTTGCTCTGATAAATTGCTGGCTCCCAACTTTGATAGTAGTTCAAAATAAACGGGAATTGCTCGTTTCTTGTAAATTATACTAATCATCAATAAATTTTTGTTCTTCCAATTAGTTCTATCGATAGCCAAATAGATTGTTGATTGTTTAGTAAATGTTTGTTTGAGCCATTCTCGAATAATTGGAAACCACAATAATTTGATCTGAAATATTGGTAATGACAAAAATCTCTGTATTTTTTTACGTCTTGAACTAAATTTAATAGGTAAAGGTAATGACTCGGCAATTTTCTCTAGTTTAACATTTTTGATATCTTGTATAAGAATTACTACAATAGAAAAAAACAATAATTGAGATTCGGAAAGTAGATTTTTTAGATGTTTTTGATATAATTCTTGTCTCATTCTCGATTGGTAGGTCGTATTGACAATTTATGACCTATCTTTTTTTACCATAATTT
>NZ_JAAHIE010001267.1:0-1323 GCF_010671945.1 Moorena sp. SIO4E2 | reverse complement strand
TCACACATATTCCCTTAAGTCAAGTACCAAACATCTTAACGCCATTATTGATGGGGAGTAAACTAGACTTACTAATCGCCTGCTTGGCTAGTGATTTTGGGATCAAGAAACCTCGAATCGCGATTTCTGGGTTAAATCCTCATAGTGGTGAGCAGGGTCAGTTAGGTTGTGAAGAACAAGATTGGCTGATTCCCTGGCTAGAGAAAGAGCGTCAGCAACGCCCGACTATCCAATTAGATGGACCAATACCTCCTGACACGCTTTGGGTAAAACCTGGTCAGGCTTGGTACGGCAAGCACCAGCAGTACGCTGATGATGCTCATGATGCTTATTTGGCACTGTATCATGACCAGGGCTTAATTCCTGTCAAACTTATGGCATTTGACCGAGCGATCAATACTACCATCGGTTTACCGTTTGTGCGCACTTCTCCTGATCATGGCACAGCGTTTGATATTGCTGGTCTTGGCATTGCTAACGCTACTAGCATGAAGGCTGCAATTAGCCTGGCTACTGAACTGGTGAACCAGAGGTTGAGTAACCGTTTAGCTATCAGTGCTTAGAACAAACCTGTACTCAACCTTTATTCTCTTAGTGGAACTGCCAACTGGACTTTTTGAGTATTGCGAGTAGTTGAGGATTGAGGAAACACATTAAGTTCTTCCTGCTGGATGACATCCCCAAAAACTATGTCTACATTGTCCCTTGAACCAACCTTGAACTTAGGCTGTAAATTGTTACCTAAGCCTTCCGTTTCCTCCAGCTCTAGTGATGTTGGGAAAAAGGTGCCATAATCATCTGAGACCGTGCGACCATTAACTTGGCGGAGGGTATCACCAGACAGGGTTACTGAATCGCTTGGCTCACTAGACTGCGCTCCTGACTGAGCATAGGCAAGAGGTACCAATCCCACAACTATCCAGCCGATTCCTACTATAACTAGTGTTTTACGGATCATCAGCTTTCTCCTGGTTTTTTTATTTACCTTATTTTATTTATTTATTTTTATTTTAGTAGTCATGAGATTAATCTGGCATCCGAATAGATCCTTATAAAAAAAATAAGCGGTAGTAATTTTAACTATAGTTATTAATTAGACTTGGCACAAGTATAACTGAATCTTTTAACTGGCGCTATCAGTCAAGACGCTACTTGAAAAGCTACCCTTGTCAGCTATAAGCTCGACTAGCCTGTTTAGGCTGACTGCTAAAAGCTCACCGTCAACAATATCACTTACTTTATGACCATCATTCGTGTACCAAAGTCCTGGGAACTGCCAGAGCAACAAGTCACCTCAGAAACGGCTTATTCTAACCGACGTCG
>NZ_JAAHIE010001266.1:0-1325 GCF_010671945.1 Moorena sp. SIO4E2 | reverse complement strand
CTGGGGGGGTGACGAAATAAGTTAAAACGCAGACTCTATAAGCGACCTAGCCCTTAGACCTCGTTGATAATATTTTCGTTTATTAGGATTTAGTCTGATTAATTCAGTTACTAATTCTAGACAAACATCCTTAAGATTCACCCAGGTTTGACCGTATAAACCAACATAAAAACTGCTATGTCTCCGCTCCCTGCGACCATATTCTTTGACACGACCAACATATTTCTGCATTCCTTTTCGTTTAATATGTTGACCTTCAATCGTTGCAGAAGTATAAGCTATAGTTATCAATAAAACTAGAGAAATAAAGCGTTCACCCTCAACCTTAGTATTTTCCAAGTTATAACCACCTGTCTTAAAATCTCTAAACATTTCCTCAATATCAAATCTTTTTTTATAAGCGGAAATAGCGGACTCCAAATTATCAAAATTTGTCAAAATAAACCATGCTTCTTTTGGGGCTAATCCCTTAATTTTACGTTGCCATTTTCCGGCGACATTAAAACCTAGTAAACCACGAGTTTTAGTCACTCTAACTCCTTTGATAAACAAAGAAACTCCAGGGACTAGACCTAAATTATTTAATTCAATCCAACGATTTTTTTGATCCTCAATAAATTCATTCTTTTTTAAACGCAAACAAAAATATACACCAAAGTCCTGGAGATACTTTGCTAATTTAACAGAGCAAAATTCTCTATCTCCCAATACACAGATTTTATAGTTTTTAAAAATTGGAATAACTTTTGATAAAATACTTTTTTGCTCTTTTAAATTACTACTACCTAACTTTGGTAACAATGTAAAATATATTGGAAACGCTCTGTCTTGATGCAGTCGCTCATGGGGGGGACCCCCAAGACCGCGCTGCATCGCTTTTATCCCAAATGAAGCTAACCATTAATAAATTGATGCTACCCCAATTCGTTCTATCCATTGCTACATAAATTATTTGATCATCGGTAAAGTAGATTTTCAAGAATTTTTCAACTATTGGCAACCAAACTTTTTCAATTGTTAGGTTGGGCAACAATAATAATCTTTGAATTCTTTTTCTTCTACTTTCAAATTTAATAGGTAAAGGGAGAGCATTGGCTAACTTTTCCAAACTAACTTTTTTAATTGACTGTAAGAGATTGACGAAAATTTTTAAGAAAATATATTCTGCTAGAGTAAATTGACTTTTTAGGTGGTTTTGGTAGAATTCGGGTAACATTGTCAACAGGTAGGTTTTGTTGCAAATAGAAGACCTACCTTTTTTCTACCATAAAGTGGTACTACCTTTACATACCAGGCATTTCAGCCTGTTTCGTCACCCCTTCAGC
>NZ_JAAHIE010001265.1:0-1326 GCF_010671945.1 Moorena sp. SIO4E2 | reverse complement strand
AGCGTGGCCCAAAGGCCTCAGCTTCCGCTAAGAGCGATCGCTTTTACTACCCTCGCTCAACTCTGCGCCTTCTTTCACTGTAGTCCCAACGATTTATTGATTGTAGACTGGGAGGGGGAAGAAATAGAGAAAGCTTCACAGATAATGAAACAGACATTTACCAATGCTGAGGCGATGCCACCCCGTTATGCGGAGGAAATTTGGGATACTTTTTAAGGGACTATCTAGCTAGGGCAAACGCATCTAAATTCTAGAAGCCTTACTCAGAAGTGATGTAGTGCGGTCTTGGGGAAGCAGGGTCAAATAGCAAATATGAGATCCACCCACTTCGGATCAGTAAAATGTATTAACTTATAACCTTAGTGCTATAACAGCTTAGTTGTCCGAATGACGTACCAAACCTCAGATCATTTTATGCATCTGATGGTTTCTCCCTGACACGCTCTTTCCAATATCCTGGCTCACGACTACAGTGCATCACCGCCACAATTAAAATGTAATCTTCCTCAATAGTGTATAAAATCCCGTAGGGAAATTTACGTGTCAGACATCGAGGAATATCTTCATCAATAACAGCCCAACGAGTTGGTGACGCAACAATTCAGAAAATTGCATCCTCAACTACATTGATAAATGCCTGTGCCAATTCAACTCTACGTTCTGCGTAAAACTCGACTGCTTCACCATATTCAGTCAAGGCTGCTGGGTGAAAGACATATTTCATGGCTCCAGAAGTCGCCTCACTCTAGCTAACCCTTCCTCTCCAGGAATAGGCTCAACCATACTACTTCGGATTTCATCTCGACGCTTCTTAGCTTCACTTACCCAAAGTGCTTGTAGGTTTTCGTCTACATCAAACTCAAGACTTTCAACCAGCTTCTGAGCCAACAATGCTCTCCATGCACTGGGCAAAGATAAAGCTTCTTTCATTACTTGCTCAACAGAGACCATAACATTCGGGCATCATAGATAATACCCAGAGTCTAGCAAAAAAGTAGTAAACATAACACAGAATAAAAATGCGATTGGCCGTAGGTCATCGCTACTTGAGGTGCATCTACTGAATTTGATATCAACTCAATCGCTGGCAAAGCCATAAAGCAAAGACTGGAATTGTGCTTGGGGCTCAACCAATTCAAATGGCGCTGATAAATCCAAAACATTCACGGGCTTTTGCATCCCAATCCCAAGTGTAGACATGAGATGCTTTTGAACAAGCGATGCAGCGCCGACCTGCGGGGGTTTCCCCCACTCGCGCTTTGCATCAAGAAAACAGGTAATCATTTTTTTGATCTGCTCAGAGCTGACCGCTGATAGCTGACCGCT
>NZ_JAAHIE010001264.1:0-1326 GCF_010671945.1 Moorena sp. SIO4E2 | reverse complement strand
TGGTCAATTTGCGACTGTATATTGGCTGAGCTCATTGGCATCAAAGCCTTATAGAGTCATCTTTTTAGAGATCATGTCACCCCCTCAGTCACTACCTAATCAAATTTATTAACACATGGTTCTATCCTTATGCCAACTAGAATTCAGGAAACTAAGCTTCCCAATGGAATGAAAATATTTTGCCTGCGGGAAGAAGAAGTACCAGTTCTGTACGAACAGATTCAAGACTACATTAAATATGGAATTGAGCTGCACGAAAGTGATATCATATTTGATGTAGGAGCTAACATTGGTTTGTTTGCCTTATGGGCATATCAAAATTGTAATAAAAATGTTAGTATTTATGCTTTTGAACCTATTCCAGCCATTTTTAATGTACTACAGGCTAACGCTCAACGCTTTGATTCAGATAAAATTAAAGTCTTTTCCTGTGGACTTTCTCAGGAATCCAAGAGTATAACATTCGCTTATAATCCCAACGCTACCATGTTATCCACTGCATATCAAGAGGATTTTACTGAGCTAAAAAAGCAACTGAAGCAGGCTGTTATTCGCAATATTAAATACGCCCCTAAAGCCTTTCGTTGGCTTCGTTGGTTTCCTTTGTTTGTGCGATCAATGTTCATCCAAAATAGCATAGAAAAAGCTTTTAAAATCGAGCGGGTAACTTGCCAGTTAAAAACTGTCTCAGAGATTATAAGGGAACACAAGCTCGAACAGATTGATTTGCTTAAGATAGATGTAGAGAAAAGTGAGTTGGATGTACTTTTAGGCATCGAAGCTCAGGATTGGCAAAAGATCAAGCAAATTGTTGTTGAAGTTCACGACCTAGAGCATCGACTCCAAAAAATTACGAATTTGCTCAAAGAACACGGCTTTAGCGAAATTCAAGTCCAACAGGAACCTATTTTACATGGTTCTAATCTTTTCAATCTGTATGCCTGGCGAGGATAATACTGAGTTGCTTAGGGTGCGTGATAAGACGGGCGAGCCCTAATTTTTCGCCTCAACGCCCGGGTTGGGACAGTCCGCCTGGGAATTGTAACGGGCAAGATGCCCGTTCCACGCCTGATGCCCGTTCCACCCCTGATACCCATTAAACCCTGAGTACTTATTCCACCTCTGATGCCCATTACACCCACCGTGTCAAAAAGCAAGAATGAGATGCACCCAAGGAATCAACCCGGTTTGAAAGAAGAGCGATATATCCCTATTTCACCTTGATTTATTTTTTGAAAAGCAGCTTGGGAAAGAGCATCGCCGAAACTATCATTCAACGGAAAAAGACCTTTAACCACTGACTTACCTAAAGAATAGGCTAATTTA
>NZ_JAAHIE010001263.1:0-1326 GCF_010671945.1 Moorena sp. SIO4E2 | reverse complement strand
TACTTGAGGTGCTACAGATGGTGCTTTTGAATAAGCGATGCAGAGGTGCGACCCGTGGCGAATTTAATTACGGGTCAAACGCACCATTACGGTCTTGGGGAGGCAGAGGTGCGACCCGTGGCGAATTAAATTCGCCTACGGAAAACGCACCATTACGGTCTTGGGGGTTCCCCCCATGACCGCGCTGCCGTGGTTTCCCCCACTCGCGCTTGGGATCAAGACAACAGGTAAGCATTGGAATAATGCTGAGTTACTTTAGCTGACGGCTGACGGCTGACGGCTGACGGCTGACGGCTGAATGCTTACGAAAAGATTAGTGATAGGACTTTTGGTATTGCCTTAAAAAAAATCGGTTATACCCGAAAAAAAAACTTACGGTTATCGAGAAAGGGATGAATAAAAAAGGCAAGAGTTTCTAGAAAAAATTTCTAAAAAGAAGCCAGACAAGCTAGTTTACATAGCGGTGCGACCGTGAGGTTTCCAACTCCTAGGTCGCCGCTCCGCGAACGCCTAGGTCACGCGCACCAAGAGAGGATAAAAAATTCGATAATTAGTTGAATCAGCCGGTTGTTAACTTCAGGTGCTACCCAAGGGCGCGAGGAATTGCTCGCGCCCTTGGAGGCGCGCACCTTACTATTTGCCCCCCTATTCTCCTGATTTAAAGAAAATAGAACATTATTGATTTTCGATTAAAAATCGAGTGATAAAATCAATAATAACTATCGAAAAAAATCGTATTAAGAGTTGATTTGGCTGTTTATTTAACGTCCTAATCTATACTTATACGGCTATAAAATATGATAGTTTAATTCAGAAAATATTTGTCCAAATTCCGGAATTATTGCTATTTTTATTACGTCAAACTCAGGTAATCATCCGGGGGAGCAGGTCTTGCGTTGCTGAAACATTAGTACTATGTACCATTAGAGCAAGCTTAAACCCATGAGGGGGCTATAGATAATGTACAAATATTCGGCATTTGTGACATGCTCCCCCTATTACCTATTACCCATTACCTATTACCCATTACCTATTACCCAGATCAGCGTACAAATGTTCTGCATAAGTGACATGCTCCCATCATCCGGTGGGTTGGTTCTTGCAGTTTAGTTTTTCCCAAAAAAGCTCTGCCATGATGATTTTCCAGATAAAATAGTGATAAAATAGTTTAATCTCATGCACATTAAAGATGCTGATGGGCCCAGAGGGCAGCCTGAGTGCGATCGCGAACATCCAACTCACAGAAAATATTAGTTAGATGATTTTTAATCGTGCCTTCGGTCAGATTAAGGGCGGCTGCAATTTCTCGATTGCTTTTACCTTGTC
>NZ_JAAHIE010001262.1:0-1327 GCF_010671945.1 Moorena sp. SIO4E2 | reverse complement strand
TGAACTTATTGATTTAATACAAGAATTAATGAAACTTAATCGTAATAAACAGAAGTATTATTTACGAGGAATGAGAGCTAGATCGCTTGCCCTGTCTGCTTTATAACTATTTTCGTCACCCCCCCAGCTTCGACCATCTATATATAGCGGTTTTAAAATATAGCGGTTTTAAATTCGGTCAGGTACAAATCTCTGGGTTTTAGGGACTAAGGCCGTAGGCCACGCTTTCGGCAAAGCCGAAAGCGAACGGAGCAGGGAACAGCGGATCTGGGAACAGGGAAAAAATTCTGTGTATCTCATAGTTATGAATAACGCTGTATTTGATATTACTAATTTTATCAAGCCTTTTCGATTCAACGCATTTTTTATTTTAAATAATGCGTTTTTTGTCATTATTTATAACCAACATTATCATGGTTAAAACACATATTTCATGGCTCCAGAAGTCGCCTCACTCTAGCTAACCCTTCCTCTCCAGGAATAGGCTGAACCATACCACTTCGGATTTCATCTCGACGCTTCTTAGCTTCACTTACCCAAAGTGTTTGCAGTTTCTCATCTACATCAAACTCAAGACTTTAAACCAGCTTCTGAGCCAACAATGCTCTCCATGCACTGGGCAAAGATAAAGCTTCTTTCATTACTTGTTCAACAGAGACCATAATTTATATCAACTCCGGTTGAATACTGATCATAAAAGTGTGGGGAGATGGGGAGATGGGGAGATGGGGAGATGGGGAGATGGTAGAGATTTTTATTAAGGGTAACTATCCTGACATGATATTACTACAGGATAGAGGATACCCAGAGTTTAGCAAAAAAGTACTAAACATAACACAGAATAAAAATGCGATTGACCTACGGTCACGCTACTTGAGGTGCATCTGTTGAGCTTGATAAGCGCATTTGTATTTGAGATGTCAACCTGTATGGTCTTTTTTTATTGGACAATAAAACTTAGGATCTTTTTCCCCTCTTGCTAGCATGCCTATTGCCTATTGCCTATTGCCTATTGCCTATTGCCTCTTGCCTCTTGCCAAGCGCAAGTATCTTCACAACCCAGATACAAAAGCTATATCAACTCAGCCGCTTGCAAAGCCACAAAGCAAACAGAGGTAAAGCCAGTCGGTAGCCTTGTTCAGAGCCATAAATCAAACCTTTGTGCTGCAATCCAGCGATCGCTCCTTGGAGAGAACCCCCTCTTGATAGGTAATGCTTTTGAATATAATCTCGACTTTGTGGCTTGTCGGTAGGGTCTAGGGCGAGGGATTCTAAAAGATGAGCCTGATTAGCTGGAAGCAGCATCAGTAATGACTCGAAGACCATA
>NZ_JAAHIE010001261.1:0-1331 GCF_010671945.1 Moorena sp. SIO4E2 | reverse complement strand
TGGGCTGCATCAAGACAAGGCAGGGTTTATTGATAACTATCGGCTGCTAGCACAAAATAGCGTTCTCTTTCTTGCGCTTACTCTGACATTAATGTTCCATAATTTTTGATATAAATTGTAGATAATTCAGGTTTTTAAAAGATGAATAGTTATGCTGACTTCTGTAGGAGAGCTTGTTTTCAATTAAATCTGCCAAAGTCTTTTGAAACTGAGATAATTCAAAGGTCTCAATTATTCTGTGTCGTAACTGTTCGGGCTGGTAGATCATTTTGTTGGGATAGGAACCTTGCAGAATCTGAATGAGACTCCAGGCGATCGCATTCACATTTTGTGGATCAACTAAGCATCCAAGGTTGCCATTTTCCAGCGGATCAACAGCCCCATCCTGGTTTCCAGCTAACACAGGTTTACCACAAGCAAGGGCTTCTAAATAGACAATTCCAAAGCCTTCAATAGAACTGGGTAAAGCGAAAACGTCGCAGAGATTATAGTAGTCACATAACTTATCATCCGGTACAAATCCAGCTAAAGTAACGCAGTCTTCTAAGCCAAGTTGCTGAACTAATGCTTCAATCTCAGGTTTGGCATCTCCCTTACCAACAATAATATAATGAACCTCCGGAATCTGACGGCGAATTTGAGGTAAAGCTTGAATAATTTGGAAGTAGCCTTTGTGAGGAGCAGCAGTTTTTCCTAAGCGAGAAACCGTTAAAATAATAGGCTGGTGGGGAGAAAGTTTATAGTTTTTCAACAGATGAAACGGTTTTGGTGCAATGTTAAATTGCTTTCCATCGAAGGTATTGGGTAAAATAGAAAGATGAGAAGGATTGAGCTTTTGTTCATGGAGAAGGCGATCCCGTGTATAGTGACTAACCGCAATTATTTGGTTTGCATGACGTAATGCTTTCTGGCGGAGGGGATGTTTGAGGTTCCAAACTTCGTCACCATGAGCCACAACCCAGTAGGGAATCCCTGTCAGTTGTTTAAGCCAGTAGCAAGGAATGCTGTAGTTGATGTGAGTGGTAATGATAAGAGTTGGTCGTTGCCAAATTCCCATTAAAATAATTTTCAGAGTAAGGAGAATATTTTGTAGAAAGCGGGAAAATTTACCAAAGCAATGAAATCGACTTTGTGGTAGCAATTGAGAGTTAGGCTGAGAAGAGGTATCGTATTTGAGGAAAATATCGTATTGGGCTTCTGGATAAAGAGTTTGTAAGGCTTGGAGGAAAAAGGTGGAGTAGACTTGAATTCCGCCTTTGAAGTTAAAGATGTTGGGAACAATTAGGTAGAGATGAGGTGCTGTTGAATGTTGGTTAAACATTTTGATATTT
>NZ_JAAHIE010001260.1:0-1331 GCF_010671945.1 Moorena sp. SIO4E2 | reverse complement strand
TTTTTTGTCGTAGCTGATTGAGGAAAATAACAGTACACCCAGACTTACCAATGTTACCAGCAATTTTTCGCAGCGCTTTACTCATCAACCGCGCCTGTAACCCAACTTGGTTGTCACCCATTTCCCCTTCAATTTCTGCACGGGGTACCAAAGCAGCTACGGAGTCAATAACAACGATATCCACAGCAGCAGAACGAACCAGTTGATCCACTATTTCTAGGGCTGATTCCCCTGTGTCGGGTTGAGATACTAAAAGGTTTTCGATGTCAACCCCCAACGCTGCCGAATAGGTAGGATCTAGGGCGTGTTCTGCATCAACAAACGCTGCAACTCCCCCAGCTTTTTGGACTTCTGAAACGGCATGCAAGGCTAGGGTTGTCTTACCAGAGCTTTCTGGACCATAAATTTCAATAATGCGGCCTTTTGGCAGACCACCCCCCAAGGCTAAATCTAGGGTAATTGCCCCACTCCGAATTGTTTCCACTTTCATGCGGGTGGCATCACCCAAGCGCATGATGGCACCTTTACCAAAATTACGCTCAATTTGTTTTAGTACCAGGTTCAGAGCTTTTTCTTTTTCAGGACTGTTTGTGATTGGGGTAGCCATGGATGCCTCAAAAATACTGTATCGGGACTAATTAGGTAGTTTGAATTCTCCCCCTAAAGAAACATGGGGAATTAAGAGGGGATGTTGCTCAAGGAGTTAAAGACCGCCTACACGCAACGTTCAAGGTGCGCTTTCCAATGGCCGGGGAACCCGGCCTTGGGTCGCACCTCAAAGTAGGATTTGGCTCAGACTGTTGTGGTGGTTCTTGCCAAACTACGATTGACCTGAGCTCAACAACAGCTGTGCTGTTAATTTTAGTTTTCTTGAAATTAGGGGTTTTCACCGATTTGACTAATAAACTATATTACGCCAACGGTCGGTTAAATCCCGTCCCTTGTTAACATCGGTGTAGCTCAAGCCTCCTGGCTCTCAAATGCAAGGATCAGGCCAGGCTATAATTACTGATCCATTTTAACTGTTTAAGCTCCTTCAGCTCTCTGCAACACTGCTTGGTTAAGCTGGGTAGGAATGCTGAGGAGGATCAGTTGCTTGGGTAAATTGTAGTACAAAAGTACTTCCTTGTAAAGGAATTAGTGTAAAGGAATTAGTGAGATTTTCTCATAGGTGCGCTTTCCAGTGGCGAATTAAATTCGCCACTACCTCGTCGCTGTAGAAAGCCTTGAAGATATCTTCGAGACGATGAGCCAAGGTTTTAATTGCCTCTAGCCCAACACTGGCAGCACCTCCCTTAATGGAGTGAGCGGCTCGCATTAAATCGTGGATT
>NZ_JAAHIE010000126.1:0-15794 GCF_010671945.1 Moorena sp. SIO4E2 | reverse complement strand
CCACTGCTATTCCCACCATCATCAGTCCAAAACTGAATAATGACCAGCGTCCGCCTACACCACCAATGACAGCATCCACCGCTCCGATAATCACGATGAAGCCTGAGATTGGCTCTTTACGATAAGCTGACTTCAACACTCGATGCCATAAAGCATTTATCACGGCTTACTACTTACTCTATTTCACAGATTTACTTCTTTTTTAACAGAATAGGCCAGAACTGCCCAACTAGAGCAATAACTTAGTTGGGGGACTTCTATACTGTTACTGAGATATATCTGATATCTATAATTCTTCGATATCCCCAGAGCAACCGGGAAATTCAAGATCAATTTTGCTAATTTTTGAAACGATGGGAGCAGTTATGTTTGAGCTTACAGGAGTAGGCCAGTAGCTAAAGGGATTTTTTCTCTAACCGACTCTTCCACTGACCGACTCTCCGACTAGTTTTAGTGTAAGCTTAACCAGGTTAATAAGTCTTGACCAGTAAAGTATTCAATTGCCAGAGTCAAAATAAAACCAATCATGGCAGCTCTACCATTCAAGCGTTCTGCGTAATCATTAAACCCAAACTTAGGTGACTGGACTTGAGGGACTTTAGAGGGTTGGGGTTGCGTCATAGTGATAAAAGTTGCCAAGCTATAGTAGAGTTACTTAACTTCACTAATTTTAACATTTAGATCACATATAGATACAGCACCAGTAATCCCAAGAGGTAAAAGCATGGAAATAGGTGTTCCCAAAGAAACGAAAGATCAAGAGTTTCGTGTGGGATTAACCCCCAGTAGTGTCAGGGTTTTACAAGAAGCGGGTCATACAGTTTTCGTTGAAACTAATGCTGGCACTGGTGCTGGCTTTACCGATGAGGACTATCAGCGTCAGGGAGCCAAAATTGTCTTAGAGGCTGCTGAGGCTTGGAATCGGGAACTCGTAGTCAAAGTCAAAGAACCCTTAGAGCCAGAGTATCCCTTGCTTCAAAAAGGACAGCTGTTGTTTACTTATCTACACTTAGCCGCTGACCGCCCTTTAACCGAGAAGTTGCTGCAATCGGGGGTGATTGCGATCGCATATGAAACCGTAGAACTCCCAGACCACACCCTACCGCTGCTAACCCCGATGAGCATCATTGCTGGTCGTCTTTCCGTGCAATTTGGAGCCAGATTTCTGGAGCGTCAGCAGGGGGGAAGAGGGGTGCTGTTGGGGGGTATTCCCGGAGTCAGACCAGGTAAGGTGGTAATTCTTGGTGGCGGAGTTGTCGGTACAGAAGCCGCCAAAATAGCTGTGGGGATGGGAGCGAGAGTACAGATTTTTGATATTAATGTTCAACGGTTGAGTTATTTAGAAACCATCTTTGGCTCAAGAGTGGAACTCCTCTACAGCAATTCAGCAGAAATTGAGGCAGCTGTTACTGATGCTGACCTCCTGATTGGGGCAGTGTTAGTCCCTGGTCGTCGCGCCCCCATTTTAGTGCCGCGCTCTCTGGTCAAACAAATGGTTAATGGCTCAGTGATTGTAGATGTTGCTGTGGATCAGGGAGGCTGTATTGAAACATTACAACCCACATCCCATACCAATCCCATTTATATCGAGGAGAGTGTGGTTCACTATGGGGTGCCTAATATGCCTGGAGCTGTTCCCTGCACATCAACTGTGGCTCTAAACAATAGTACTTTCCCCTACGTACTCAGTCTGGCCAATCAGGGGTTGAGCACTCTGGAAAATAATCCCGCTTTAGCCAAGGGCGTTAATGTCCAGAATCACCAGTTGGTTCATCCAGCAGTGCGAGAAGTCTTTCCCGATTTAGCTGATAGCTAAGGTTTTTTTGCTATAGCAATCCTAAATGATTACTATAGCAATTTTCAATTACGTAAGCTACAAATTTTTGAGGTGCGCTTGACCTTGGCGAATTTAATTCTTAATGGTAAGAGCGCACCTAAGCTTTTAGGGAACAGGGAACAGATAACAGATAACAGGGAACAGATAACAGGAAACAGGGAAAAAATCCTGTGTACCTCATTAAGTTAAAAACCCCTATATAGCAATACCTTTAGGAATTGTGAGAATTTTTGTTGTCAAGTTCCCGACTCCCGACTCCCGACTCCCGACTCCCGATTCCCGACTCCCGATTCCCGACTCCCGATTCCCTACTCCCTTTCCTTTAACATTTTATTGCTAAAGTCTTGAGAAAATGTTTTAATAGACGTATGGGTTAGTATCCTCTAGCTAAAGAAAAACTGTTAAATTTTTCTTAAACACTAATTAGCCAGTGTTACTTATTAGGAGTTTTTTAAGGTGATGCGTGATCAGGTGTTGACCTGGTTAGCAGATAATGTACCGTCTTCTCGGCTACAGCATATATTGCGGGTTGAACAGATGTCTGTTGAACTCGCTGAGCTTCATCATCTCAATGCTCAGCAGGCAGCTCAAGCAGGGTTGTTGCACGACCTAGCCAAATGCTTTAAGCCTGAGCGCTTGTTGCAAATGGCTAGAGATAACGGCATAGAAGTCGATCCAGTCTGTGAAGCCGCGCCTCATTTATTGCATGCAGATGTCAGTGCTATTGTTGCCCAAGAGCAATTTGGAGTCAAAGATGAAGCAGTATTGCAAGCGATCGCTCTCCATACCTTAGGGCGTGAGGGTATGACCCCCCTCAGTTGTGTTGTGTTTATTGCTGATACTATTGAGCCAGGTCGTGGTGAGACACCGGATTTACAAGCCTTACGAAATCTCTCTAAGCAAGACCTATACAAAACTGTTTGGTTAGCCTGTGACTACTCTTTAAAATTCCTGCTAGAGAGTCCTCGTCCCATTCACCAACGTATGATATTGACTCGCAACTGGGCTCAACAGATGTCCAGGAAGACAACAGCTAAAAGAGACGGTAAGAAAGATTGTGTAAATACCTAAAGTCCCATGTGCCTAGCTTTAAGGAACGTTTCGTCAACAGCAGTGTGAGTGTCAAATGAAGAAGCAACGAAAAGAAATGAAAAGAATTGTACAGCAAGTGATTAAGCACAAGAAAACTTAATTACTATTAGAACAGATTGTTTTGTAAAGCGAGGAATTAAACGCTTAATGAGAGATCAAAATAATAAGCCCTCCACCTTAGTAACCCCTGATACCGAAAACCAGGATGCTAGCTATGGGTTAGCATTAACCGTTGCTCAAGCAGCAGATGACCGCAAGGGTGCAGATCTGGTGATTCTGTCGGTCTCAGAGGTATCTTACATCACAGATTACTTTGTAATTGTGACCGGGTTTTCTAGGGTACAGGTCAGGGCAATCTCTCAGTGGATTGAACAGCAAGTAGAAGAGGCATGGAACCGTTTACCTGTGCGAACAGCAGGAAAAGCAGAGGGAATCTGGATACTTCAAGATTACGGTGACGTGATTGTCCATATCTTGCTGCCTGAAGAACGCAAGTTCTATAATCTCGAAGCATTCTGGGGCCACGCGGAACAGATTGAGTTTCAGGCATCCTAATTGCAGCACTCACAAAAAAATAATCATGAAATCTCCCGTTTATGTATGTCCTGTTCCAGAAGAGCAGCAACCCATAAATGAATACCAAGAACTAAGGGACTCTTGGTTTTTTAACTGGGTAAGGCTGGAACTACCAAATTATGTGATGAAGCTGGCTTGGGTTTGGGGGTTGAGCTGGCTGATTTCAGGGCCGATAGCAGCAGTGAGTTTTCCACCGCAAAAAGCGATAATCAAGTTTCTGCTCTGTGGCGGGGCAGGAGCAAGTATATTCTTGATTTTAGCCTTGCTGCGGCTATACCTGGGTTGGTTCTATGTACGCGATCGCTTGATCAGAGAAACCATTGTCTACGAGGAGTCAGGCTGGTATGACGGTCAAACCTGGACAAAAACCCCAGAAATTTTGGCTCGCGATCGCTTAATTGTTTCTTATGAACTCCAACCAATTTTGCGACGTTTATACTGGACGTTCGGATTTTTGATTATAGTCGTGATTGGTGGCAATATCATTTGGCGTGTGTTATCAGCCACCTAGCTCGATTGCTCCAACTAAGCTATAGGGTAGCTTTAAGTCTAATCCATGACCAGGGGAAAACGTACTCAAACACGAGCCTTAGAAGTCCGTTTACTACGGGAAGGCATTATCGAATCAGTTCATTCAGCTCAAGCGGTTGTGTGTGATGACCGGGGACGGATGTTATATGTTGCGGGTAACCCAGAAACCTCGACATTTATTCGCTCTGCACTCAAACCTTTCCAAGCCTTAGCGGTCACTACCACAGGTACCCTTGAGCGTTACAATCTCACGGACCGAGACTTGGCTATTATGTGTAGTTCCCATCACGGCACGATGGAGCAGGTCAGGCAAGTCTTTAATATTCTTTGGCGCTGTGATGTTGACCCATCAGCACTACAGTGTCCCATTCCCCCAGGCCAGGAAAGTTCACTCCAGCATTGCTGTTCCGGTAAACATGCTGGAATGTTGGCTGTTTGTCAACAAAGGCAGTGGCTAATCAAGAGCTATTTGGAGTATAATCATCCCGTGCAAATGTTAATCTTAAGCCAAGTAGCGGAGCTGCTACAGATGCCGGAGCAAGAGTTAATTCTCGCTCACGACGACTGTAACGCTCCGACTTATTTTTTACAGCTACGGCAAATGGCATTATTGTACGCTCTGCTCTCTTCTGGTAATAATCTGGCCATGGAGCGTATTGTCCGCGCCATGATCAGTCATCCCCAGATGGTGTCCGGGGATGGGGGATTTGATACAGAACTGATGCGATTATCCGAAGGGGAACTGGTCAGTAAATCGGGAGCACAAGGGGTTCAGTGTATCGGTCGCGTTGGGGAGAATATGGGTCTAGCCATTAAAGTCCTCGATGGTGGCAAATCTGCTAAGTATGCTGCAGCCATTGCCCTACTTAAGCAAATGGCTTGGATTACTCCTTCGGTAGCAGATACCTTGGAGTCGATGTTTATTAATCTCAGTAAATACAAGCGTTTAGAAGTGGTTGGTGAGTTATCTATGCCTTAAGGGGTGAGCTGATCACTCCCGACTCCCTCCATATAAGCATTCAGCGGTCAGCGGTCAGCGGTCAGCGGTCAGCGGTCAGCATTCAGCGGTCAGCGGTCAGCGGTCAGCGGTCAGCGGTCAGCGGTCAGCGGTCAGGTTTAGGCTCGCGCTGATAGCTGATAGCTGATAGCACCTCAAGTAGCGTGGCCAACGGCCTTTAGCTGATAGCTGATGACTGATAGCTGATAACTGATAGCTGATAGCTGATAGCTGATGACTGATAGCTGATGACTGATAGCTGATGACTGATAGCTGATAGCTGATAGCTGATAGCTGATGACTGATAGCTGATAGCTGATAGCTGATAGCTGATAGCTGATAGCTGATAGCTGATAGCTGATGACTGATAGCTGATAGCTGATAGCTGATGACTGATAGCTGATAGCTGATAGCTGATAGCTGATAGCTGATAGCTGATAGCTGATAGAATTAATTTGAGAAATTTCCAATTTCCCCTTGCCACTTTTGGAAATTAGGTGTTATAGTAAAAAAGACGACGCGGGATAGAGCAGCCTGGTAGCTCGTCGGGCTCAACAATCAAGTTAGCTAGACGCTTAATAGCTTGCTTGAGCATGGGCGGCACGAAGATAAATCTCCGTGTGTTTACCTGTCAAATTCGGGGAAGCCTGTAGCGAGGTAATCCCGAGCCAAGCTCCCAAAAGGAGAAGGTGTAGAGACTGGTTAGGCAGGCACCCTAACGTTTAAGGCGAGGGTGAAGGGACAGTCCAGACCACAAACTGGAAGATCCAGGCAACGAAAGTTGTAGTTGGTACGCATAACCCGAAGGTCGGTGGTTCAAATCCGCCTCCCGCCACCAAATAGAATATCATGAAGCCCTGCAAGGTTATGTCTTTGTGGGGTTTTGTGATTTTGGGGAGTGGGGAATCGGGAGTGGGGAATCGGGAATCGGGAATCGGGAAAAGAATGAATAGCAGTAGAGTGGGCAGGATGCCCGCCGGACAATCTATTGTAACGGGCAAGATGCCCATTCCACCAAGATGCCCATTCCACCAAGATGCCCATTCCACCAAGATGCCCATTCCACCAAGATGCCCATTCCACCAAGATGCCCATTCCACCAAGATGCCCATTCCACCAAGATGCCCATTCCAATGACACGGTCAAGATGCCCATTCTACAGCAAGATCTGAGTTCCAATGACACGGGCAAGATGCCCATTCTACTAAGATCCCCATTCCACTAAGATCCCCATTCCAATGACACGGGCAAGATGCCCATTCTACAGCAAGATCTGAGTTCCAATGACACGGGCAAGATGCCCATTCTACAGCAAGATCTGAGTTCCACAAAACTATTAAAATCATCCCGCATTTATGCAACGCCCTTCTTAGCCATGTAATCTTACTCACTACTGGCTCGATTACCATAGTATTTATATCCCTAAACCAATAAACAATGCCCCAAGTAGAACTACTAAAAATCTTCCTGGCTTCCCCTAGCGATGTGAGTAGGGAGCGGGACTATGTAGAAGAAGTAGTTGAGGAAATTAACCGAACTACTGCTCTGAGTAAAGGTGTTAGGTTAGAAGTAGTACGTTCGGAAAAGAATGCTTATCCGAGTTTTGGTCAGGGTGGGCAAGCTGCTCTTAACTCTCAGATTGGCAATATGGAAGAGTATGAGCTATTTGTGGGCATTATGTGGAATCGCTTGGGCACTCCCACGCCCCGTGCCGAGTCTGGAACTGTGGAAGAATACGAACGAGCAGTTGCGGCTTTTGAGAAAGATGGGAAACCCGATATCTGGTTTTATTTTCGAGAGGCAGGAGCAAACCTAAATGAGGAGAAACTGGAACAGCGAGGAAAAGTGCTGGCATTTAAGAAAAAAGTTCAAGGTAGGGCGTTGACTCATGATTACGAAAAGCCATCAGATTTTCGCGAGAGGTTTCGTCAAGGTTTATCCTTGTGGTTGGAAAATACTAAAGCAAATTCCCTTTCGACGGTAGAAAAAAAGTCCTCAACTCCTAACTCTCCCTCTACAAAAGCTACTGTACAAAGCGTAACAACTTCAGGTAATTGGATTTTGTTAAATAATAACTATTACTTAGCGAAATCATTAGAAACACAATCAGATGGGACTATTTCAGTTCAAATCACAACAAACGATCTGGAAGAACAGGCGAATTTAAAAGATCTAAAACATGACCAATTTCCCCACTACTCACAAATCAGTTATGCCTATCAGGAGGAAGCTTCAATTACTGAAGTAAAGGATGTTATATTAACATCCACTGGGGGCAAAAATCTATTTTGTATTGCTCTATCACCAATCAAACAGTCTCAGGAAAATCTTTTTCAAGACATAACAGTTGGCTCAAATAATGGTAAGTATTATAGTGCTGACGAAATCGCTGAAATGCGCGTGAAAATTTTACTGCTCAATGATGACAGTTTGCTATCCAATCAGGAAGATTATTTGAGGGTCGATTCTCTTATTAACTGTTCCGCTGGAGGAAAGCTTATAGAGCCAATTAATTTCGCCGAGCTATGGAAAAAGCGAAAAAGGCAAAAAGAGAAGTTCTTGAGAATCGCAAGACTTACGGCAGTTTATGAGCTCAAAATGAGCGGTATAGTTGAGCATATATTGGAACTCAAGCTAGGTCCTATCAAAAATCACTTAATGACTGTTGAATTTCGTGGGACGAGAAGGTCAAGATACAAGAACAAAGAAACTAAGGTTATAGAGGTCAAAGGAAACTGCTCCCTGAGAGACTAATATAAAATAAAATTGCTAGGTAATTTTACTCATCAATCGAACGATTATTTATTATATTTGTTAGATATCTAAACCAATAAAAATGCCCCAAGTAGAACTACTTTATAGGCAGGGATTAGATCGTTTTAGCCAAACATTTTCTGAATTGGGACTAGGTGGGGATGATAATCCAGGTAGGAAACAGGAAATTTGGAAGAGGCAATATGGTTGGGCAGAGCTGCAACATTGGCTTGGTGTCTGTTTACTACAAAATCCCCAAGGACATCCAACTGATAATGTGGAGCAAGCAATCAAAGCATTTGAATTGGATAAATTTCCTCAATATTGGGCGAAAAATCAAAACTTTTTGGGATGCCTATTATCATCGGCTTCAGGGTGAAGTTGCTGATAATAAGCATTTGGCTATTGATGCTTTCCAAGACGCTCTTACTGTATTCACTTCTGGAGAGTTTCCGCAAGAAAGATTAATGGTGTTAAATAACCTGGGGATAACCTATCTAAATATCCCTGGGGAAGAGCAACCAGAAAATCAGGAACAGGCGATCGTAGCATTTGAAGAAGCTCTGACTCTGATCAATCCCGAAAAGTTACCTAACGAGTGGACAATCATGGAATACCGTCTAGGTATGGTTTATCGGGAGCGAATCCGAGGGGAGCAAGTCGAGAATCTAGAGCTTGCGAATAAGGCTTTTGAAGCTGCCCTGAAAGTTTCTATATCCCAAGATTTACCTGAAGGGTGGGTATAGTAGAATTTCTACACAGACTGGATACACATCTTGAAGAATTGATGCTCTATCTCAAACTCTTGACTCAGGTTGGGCTTAAACGCATAGGAAGCTCTTTTATCAGTATATTTGGTCTTTTATGGCTGTCTATCGAGCCAGTAGCACTTTTTTTTCCAGAGAGTCTGAATTTTGGTTGGATTGGCTACTTGGGACTAGTAGTAGTCTCCCTGGCGATAGCAGTTATTCAGCGTTTTCCCCGTAGCTCGGTGTGTAAAGCGTTGTCTTCTCCCGACTCAGTTGTAGAAATTAAAATTGGCAATCTTTTTAATCAGCCTGGGCATTTAGTCATAGGAGCTAACGATGTTTTCGATACGGAACTCGGAGAAGTCATCAAACCTTCTAGTGTACAGGGACAGTTTCTTACGGGCATTTATGGCAATGACCTTACTAAATTAGACACAGAGATTGAAGCAGTATTGGAGGACTACAAAGCTCAACGTACAAAAGAACCTAACAAAAACAAGGGAAAGTCTTGGCGCTATCCCATAGGCACAACTATAGCATTGGGTTCCCCTGACAAACGCTATTTCTGGACAGCTTACGGCTATATGGGCAATGACCTGAGAGTCCAGTCAAATGCTGACTACATTTGGAATTCTTTGAGCTGTCTTTGGGAAGAAGTTCGCCGGAAGGGTCATGGTATCGACGTTGCTATACCTGTTATTGGAGCGGACTTAGCTCGTACTAACTTACCTCGAATGGCATTAGCTAAGTTAATTATTCTTTCATTCGTAGTGGCTTCTAAGAAGGAGTTTGTCACCAGGAAACTAACTTTAGTCATCCATCCTAAAGACTTAGAAAACACAGATTTCTATGAATTAGAGGATTTCTTGACATCGGCTTGTTTTTGATATTGTCCTTAAAATCGGTATTATATAGTGTTTTCAATGGGGTGAGCTACAAAGCTCCTAAGTTAATGGGAGTAGGGATTAAGACCTGAGGGGGTGATAACAAGGGTAAAAAGGTGGCTTGTCACTCCCTTTGGGATGCGATCGCATTTACTACTCGATTCCAGTTTCTCCACCAGCGAAGGTAACACAACAACCCAAACCAAAGTATCTCAGTGGTAAACTGCAAAGAGATCAAAAGTGCAGCCACTAGGCATTAGGCTCTTTATAAACCCCCCCTTCCAACCTCCTAACCTCCTAACCTCCTAACCTCCTAACCTCCTAACCTCCTAACCTTCAACCTCCTAACCTTCAACCTCCTAACCTTCAACCTCCTAACCTCCAACCTCCTAACCTCCTAACCTCCTAACCTTCCAATCCCATTGGTTAAACAACGACTCGACAAATTATTAGTAGACCTTAACCTGTGTGAATCCCGACAGCGAGCTCAGGTGCTGATTCGTGCCGGTGAAGTAATGGTAGATGGACAAATATTAGATAAGCCAGGAACTGAAATTAAGACCACGGCTCAGATTCAGGTCAAAGAGAAACCCCCTTTTGTATCCAGAGGAGGGCAAAAACTTGCCAAAGCCTTAGAGGTATTTGGGATTTCAGTAGAAGGACGCATTTGCCTAGATGGTGGCATTTCCACCGGTGGCTTCACCGACTGCTTGCTAAAAGCTGGAGCAAAACAGGTTTATGGTGTTGATGTGGGATATGGACAAGTAGCCTGGAGTCTGCGCAATGACCAGCGAGTGGTGTTGAAAGAACGTACCAACTTACGCTATCTTCAGCCAGCCGACTTGTACGGTGTTTCACCAGTCCCGAATCAAAGTCAAGTCTATGCTGATTTAGGCGTAGTCGATGTTTCCTTTATTTCCTTAACCAAAATTCTTCCTGCTCTGTGGCAACTGCTATCCCCTCCCCGTGAAGTAGTGTTGCTAGTCAAGCCTCAGTTTGAAGTTGGTCGTGACCGTGTCGGAAAAAAGGGAGTAGTTAGGGACCCCCATCACCGTGCGGATGCGATCGCAAACGTTCTAGAATCCGCCAAACAGCTGGGTTGGCAGTACAAAGGATTAATCTCCTCTCCCATTACTGGCCCCGCCGGGAATATCGAGTACTTACTTTGGCTAGCAATGGATAGTATATTATGCTATCCCGATTTAGCAGCAATTAGAGAGATTACCAGCAAAATGAAGAATTTAGAATGAAGAATGAAGAATTTAGAATGGTTAAGGGTTAAGGCATAATTTCAAATTCTACATTCTTATAGCGTTTATCATAGCTATCAGATACACAATATTTTTAACCTATTGCCTATTGCCTCTTATCTGCTCCCTGCTCCCTGCTCCCTGCTCCCTGCTCCCTAAAACCCAGACATTTGTACCTCAAAAGTCGTAGAATTTATATAATTTAAAACTGATACAAATGAGACAAAAACTGAGAAATTTTGCGATTGTCTGGCCATTATTATGAAAATTGCAGAGTGTATTGGAGTAACTTATTAATGTCACACACCACTATTCCAGCAGGACAAACCCACAAAGCAGTTCCCGTTTTTCGCAGAGGTTCCGGAAGGCAAGGGGATTCAGGATCTAATAGCTCCCATTCCCCATTCCCCATTTCCCCTTCTCCCTTCCCTAAGGATAGTTTGAGATTAGACAATTTTAGATTAGACCCCAGCCCACCACAGCGATCAAAACCCAGTCAAAAGGTGGTAAAACTAAAGCGGTGGTTAGAGGATTGTTTTGATCCGGGTTGGGAAAACGTGGAGACTATCTTAGAGCAATACCCAGAGCGAGTTTTAAGTTTTAGAAGTGACTCCTTTCACCAAGCGATGCAGCGCGGTCTTGGGGGTTTCCCCCATGAGCGACTGCATCAAGAAGCTAGTAGCAAATTCCATACTACAGCAGGAGTGAAAAGAGGTAAGCTACTCGGTACTGAGATCGGCTGGGGTGATCAGCAAGTCGCTTTATTAGTGGAGCTACATCGGACAGAATCACCCAAAATGAATCTATCCATTGAGCTGCATCCTGCTGGTGGTCGAGACCTTCTCCCCAAAGGTTTACAAATTATGGTGCTAGATGAAGAAGGAATTGTGGTGATTCAAGTCCAAGCCAGAGAGACAGAAAATCTTAAGTTGCAAGTTAGCGGCGAAGCAGGAGAACATTTTACCATTAAGTTGGTTTGGAATGATATCAGTATTACCGAAAATTTCTTAATCTGAATGCTTACAATCAGATTAAGAATGAAGAATGAAGAATGAAGAATGAAGAATTAAAAAAAATCCAATTCTAAATTCTAAATTCTAAATTATACATTCTTCATTCCAATAATTTCTCAAATTTTCCTGTGGCACTTTCCGTTAAGCGCACCGTAAGGATTCAGCTATCAGCTAATAGGCTATTAGCTTTTGAATAAAACAGGTCAGCATTGGTTGAATCTAAGTTATGTAACAGTGTCGAAGCCCGTGCCACAAACATTAAGCCTATGCCACAAAGCTGACTGCTGACTGCTGACTGCTGAATGCTTACAGCGCACCTAAGAACTTTGCTCACCAGAAGCTAGCTGCTGATTAACCACAACCATAAACTCCTCTACAGAAGCAATGGTAATTGCCTGTCTGTGCAACATTGTCAAAATCGAGTCCTCCTTAATTTGGTTGATTGTTTCCACCAACTCACTAGGCACATCTTCAAAACGAAGCCGAAGTACTTCCAGGAGCCATTCTCGACCTTTTTCCAAAATGCCGATTTCAATCCCTTCTTGACGAGCAAGGCGTTCAAAACTAGTAACTTGACACTCCCCACTAATCGCGAGACGGGGATTCTTGGTTCAATGACTCGGCTTGCTGTGACAGGTTTTCACCAATCAAAGTAGAGGCTAAATCTCCCCAAGCGTTTGGAATATTATTCCAAGTTCCGGTGTGCCCCACCGTACTCAAGGCTCGATTCAAAATGTTGATTGCGGCGTTGTGGTCACGATCTAATTCACATCCGCACGAACAGACATGGGTTCTAGTAGAAATCGACTTCTTAACCACTTCGCCACAATTAGAACAGTTTTGCGAAGTATAGGAAGGATTGACTGCAACAGTTACTCTACCAAACTTCGTACCAAAATGTTCTATCCATTTTCTGAATTGGTACCAACCTGCATCATAGATAGATTTAGCAAGAGAGTGGTTCTTAACCAAGTTTTTAACCCTCAAATCTTCATAGGCTACCAAATCGTTAGATTGGACTACGCAACGCGCCAGTCTCTTGGCATGTTCTTCACGCTGCCTACTTATATTAAGGTGAGTCTTGCCTAGTCTATTAATGGCTTTCTTACGGTTGGCTGAGCCTTTCTTTTTCCGGGAAACCCGACGTTGATGAAATTTTAGTCGTTTCTCACCTTTTCGATAAAATCTAGGGTTAGGTTGACTATCGCCATTAGAATCGGTATAGAAGTTTTTTAATCCAACATCTAAACCAATAGTTTTGCCCGTTAATTCTATCTCCTCATAAATGTCAGTATTGACACAAAATTGGACATAGTATCCGTCTGCTCGGCGGACTATCCTAACTCTTTTTATCAGTTTTATTTCCAAACACCATAAATCCCATGTTCCTTTGAGTTTAAGTTTTCCAATACCTTTCTTGTCGATAAAATTAATCCACTTTTTGTCTGGACATAGTTTCCATCCCGTAGTCTTATATTCCACCGAGTGGCAGTGCTTTTTGAATTTTGGAAAACCTTTCTTCCCTGGGACTTTCTTCTTGCAGTTGTCATAGAAACGTGCAATCGATGACCATGCTCTTTCAGCGCTAGCTTGTCGAGCCATGGAATTGAGTTCATTGGCAAATGGGAATTCTTTGGCTAGGACAGCACAAAGAGCACTTAAATCAGTTTTCTTTACACCTTTATTATCCATCCAGTGACGGATGCATTTATTGCGAATAAATTTAGCTGTTTTTATAGCTTCATCAATCGCATTATATTGTTTTTGCTTGCCGTATGCCTTGAACTCTATAACTATCATCAGTATCGACCTTTTTTACTTACTTTATTATACACCACGCCGGATAAAAATTACGGAATATTGAAAAGATTTTTTTCACGGCTAAAAGCGCGCTACCAACCTTCATCCCCGCTTTTAAAAGACCATGAGCGACTCCATCAAGACATTGTACACATAAATCCTCTCAGCAAACACGGATTCGTATTGACTTTGGACTTCCACATGAATTAGTACCCAAGTTTCCTGGCCATCGCTGCGCCAAACCTTAACTAATTTGTCTGCTTCCCTAGTGCTAATTTCCCCATCCCGGGCTATCTGTTGGAATTCCTTGTCGAGAAACTCATAGCCTTTATCCCAGTCAATGTTTTCCTCAATTTCGGGAAATAAAAATGCCATAAAAGGTTGGAAATATAAGGAAATTGCCTCTTTCCATGGATTATCGTAGTCTGCACGTTGATTGGTCATAACTCATGGAATAAATGTTACCCAATTAAGAATTTATAATAACTATTATACTACTAAAATTATACCTTATTAATACAGTTTAAATATCAGCTAATGCGCTACGGTAACAGCTAAGCTAAATGGGTTCGCGTAGGGGCTATTTCAGAGCATAGCATTCCCTATTATTTTGATACTGCAATGGCGACAACTGCAAAAATAATGAAGAATGAAGAATGAAGAATGAAGAATGAAAAAAATCCAATTCTAAATTCTAAATTCTAAATTCCCAATTCTAAATTCTAACTTCTAACTTCTAACTTCTAACTTCATCCTATCGCTCCCAACGTTTTCAGAGTTGCTTTCTGTGCCTCAGTTAACCCTCTAACTCCAGTAATATTCATGGCTTCATAGAGTCTAGGAGTTCTCAGGATTTTCAAACACTCCCCTGTTTCTACATCCTTTAGCCTTACCGTTTGGTCTTGAGACCCACTCGCCATAATTTGACCATCCACACTGAAGGCGACTGAAGAGACCAGATGGCTATGTCCGGTGCAAATGTCACGGCACTCCCCTGTGGAAACATCCCAAAGTCTGACCGTTTTGTCAGCACTGCCACTGCTTAGGGTTTTCCCATCGGGACTGAAAGCAACTGACAATACCCAATTGGTATGTCCCGTCAAGGTTTTGCAGCACTTACTCTCACGGATATCCCACAGCTTCACCGTGTGGTCTGTACTGCCACTAGCCAAAAGCTGACCATTGGGACTAAAGGCGACGGAGTGGACTCGATTACTATGTCCGCGCAAAATTCCTACACAGCTTCCGGTCTCACAATTCCATAACCTGACCGTGTGGTCGGCACTGCCACTAGCTAAGGTTTTCCCGTCATTACTGAATGCCACTGAACGCAGTCTATCGGTATGTTCTTGAAACGTTCTGATGCAGTGACCTGTGCTGACATCCCACAGCTTGACCGTGTGGTCGGCACTGCCACTGGCTAAGGTTTTCCCGTCACTACTGAATGCTACTGAAAATACCCAATCAGTATGGCCATGTAGTGTTCTAATGCAGCAACCTGTGCTAACATCCCACAGCCTAATCGTATTGTCTGTACTGCCACTGGCTAAGGTTTTCCTGTCACTACTGAATGCCACTGAATAGACAAAGTCAGTATGTCCGGGCAAGGTTCTAATGCAGCTACCAGTACCATAATCCCATACTCTCACTGTGTAGTCGTTACTGCCACTAGCCAGGGTGTGACCGTCACTACTAAACGCGATGGGCATTGCCCAATCCGTATGTCCATACCAAGTTTTCAAGCATTGACCGGTTTGACAATCCCACAGCTTCACCTTTTGGTCTAAACTCACACAAACCAGGGTGTTTCCATAAGGACTAAAGGCCACTGAAAATACCTGATTGCTGTGTCCATGCAAGGTTTTCAAACATTCATTGGTGCTAGTATCCCACAGCCTGACTATGTGGTCGCCACCGCCACTAGCCAGGGTTTTGCCATCTGGACTAAAGGCCACGGAGTAGACACCACTACTATGTCCAGTGTAAGTTCTTAAGCAGCGACCTGTGCTTACCTCCCAAAACTTCACCGTGTGGTCGCCACTGCCACTGGCTAGGGTTTTCCCGTCACTGGTGAATGCCACTGACCCAACGCAATCCCTATGTCCAGTGCCAGTGTTCAGGCATTCACCAGTGCCACTATCCCAGAATTTCACCGTGTGGTCGTCACTGCTACTGGCTATAGTCTTACCATCTGGACTAAAGGCAACGGATCTAACCCAACTGCTATGTCCGGTGCAAGTGTTGAGACATTCTCCAGTTGTGATATCCCAGAGTTTCAAGGTGTGGTCGCCACTGCTACTGACTAGGGTCA
>NZ_JAAHIE010001259.1:0-1332 GCF_010671945.1 Moorena sp. SIO4E2 | reverse complement strand
TACTAAGCAATAGTGTCCTGTTTATTGACTGCGATAGTTATAATTTTTCTGAGCCAGGGCGGGAGTATGCTCTGAGCCAATTTATTGATAGTAACAATACTCGTTTAATCCTCAGCTGCAATCACCGAAAAATTGACTGTAAGCGGACTGTTGTTAACGTTGACATCCCCCCATTGAGCCACCAGGAACAATATGACCTGTGGGAATGCCATATAGGGTCAGCAGCAGCCGAACTTAACGGTCAACTTGAGCGCATCGCCGTTCAGTTTAACCTCAGTAGTGCTAGTATTCAAGCCGCCTGTGATCAATTCAAAATTCAAAATTCAAATGTTCAATTATGGGATTTATGCCGCCAAATCAGCCGTAATCAATTAGAACACTTAGCGCAACCGATAAATGCTACGGCTACCTGGGACGATCTGGTATTACCAACCCCACAACGGCTGCTTCTTGGGGATATTGCCACTCATCTCAGATACAAGTATAAAGTCTATCAGGAATGGGGTTTCGCCCACAAAGGCGACCGGGGATTGGGCATCAGCGCCCTATTTTATGGTGCTAGCGGAACTGGTAAAACCATGGCAGCAGAGGTATTAGCCAACGAATTTCGCCTCTCTCTTTATCGCATCGACCTAAGTAGAGTTGTCAGTAAATATATTGGAGAGACCGAAAAGAATCTGCGGCGGATCTTTGATGCTGCTGAAACAGGTTTTGCTATTCTACTGTTTGACGAAGCGGATGCCCTGTTTGGTAAGCGTACCCAAGTTAAAGACAGTCACGACCCCAACGCTAACATCGAAGTCAGCTATTTGCTGCAACGAATGGAAGCGTATCAAGGGTTAGCTATTTTGACCACCAATTTCCAAAGCGCTCTCGATAGTGCCTTTGAGCGCCGGATTCGCTTTGTGGTCGAGTTTCCAATTCCTGGACCCGAAATCCGTACCCAAATTTGGCAACGGATTTTTCCGACTATGACACCAACCCAAAACTTAAATTACCAGAAACTGGGTCAACTAAAAGTAGCAGGCGGAAATATTCGCAATATTGCCCTAAATGCCGCTTTTTTGGCCGCCGCCGCCGATGAAGCCGTGAACATGGAACATATCTATGAAGCGACAAAACGGGAATATCAAAAGTTGAAGAAAATGTTGACAAACGAAGAGATTGAAGGCTGGTTTTAGTTGTGGGGAGTTAATGGGAATCGGGAATCGGGAATCGGGAATCGGGAATCGGGAATCGGGAATCGGGAATCGGGAGGTAGTAGGGTGGGCAAATGCTGACCCTCTGACAACAATATCTCGAATCGGGTCGATTTGCCCACCTTCCCTGAGC
>NZ_JAAHIE010001258.1:0-1334 GCF_010671945.1 Moorena sp. SIO4E2 | reverse complement strand
GGCTGACGGCTGACCACTGACCGCTGACCACTGACCACTGACTGCTGACTACTGACCACTGACCGCTGACCGCTTAACATTTCAACTGTTCAAAAGCTCAACTAGGGTGTGATATCAAAACTATGCCACTAATTAAAGTTCAAACTTCCATTGATGCTCCAGAATCAGCAGCTGTTGAAGGGTTGCTGAAAATCCTGTCAGGAAAACTAGCCGAGCATGTGGGTAAACCTGAAGCTTATGTGATGACAGCGTTTGAGCCTGGTGTTGCTATGACGTTTGCTGGTAGCTTTGACCCAGTTTGCTATGTGGAAATTAAAAATATTGGCACCATGAAGCCCACTCAAACTAAGGCCATGAGTCAGGATTTTTGCAAGACGATTAATGAGACCTTGGGTGTAGCACTTAACCGAATTTATATTGAATTTGCTGATGCCCAGAGACATATGTGGGGTTGGAATGGCTCAACGTTTGATTGACCTTAGACCTGGCTCAGCTCACTTTAAAGTCAGAAATCGTCTCAATCCATACCCGTGCTCCACAGTGTAGGGGATTATCCGGGCGATACATGACCCGACAAGGGCCATTGACTTCTACGGTATGACCGTAAGTGTTATTAGTGCCTCGTTTGACAGTAATCACTGGATTCCTTTCGCCGGTGTTGTGATTTTGGCGAATCACTTTCTGGTTAACGTGGATCACAGCCTTCGTGTAATTTGTACGCTTTGACCAATTCCGCTTTGGTCCACGAGTGCCAGGAGTGACCACGGGCATGCCATCAAATAAGGGAATCACCCAAGTTCTACCGACTTTATAAGCACCTTTAACTCTGCCCTTGCTCAACAGGAAACGGACGCGAGTGGCAGAGATACCTAGTAATTCAGCGGCTTGTGCGGTAGAAATCATCATGGCGAAAAACCATTGTGTTTACGATATTGTTTATATTAACACGATTTTTTAAAAGATGCAATGGGTGGAAAGTGTGGAGATAGTGGTGGTTGAAAAAAACTGTTGCATTTACACTATGGGAGGTATAAGTGGTTAACGTGGATAATTGGAAAAACTATTGCATTTGCACTAGGGGTGATATAGGTGATGTGGGTGTTTAAAAAAAAACTATTGCACTATCACAAGTCTTTGGGTGGTGCGTTACGGGGCGGCTTCAGGCGCGTAGAGGAGAACATGAAAGCAAGCCCGCCCCTAACGCACCCTACGCAACAATTGCCCAATTCCCGATTCCCGATTCCCGTTCCCCTCCTGGGAGGGGTTAGGGGTGGGTTCCGATTCCCGATTCCCTGTTCCCTCAATGATCAAAATAAAAAAATTCGGTCAAGTTC
>NZ_JAAHIE010001257.1:0-1336 GCF_010671945.1 Moorena sp. SIO4E2 | reverse complement strand
TTTACAGGTTGATATAGGGAGTCGGGAATCGGGAATCGGGAATCGGGAATCGGGAGGCGTAGGGTGCGTTAGGGGCGGGCTAGCCATGATTTTACGCCTCTTCGTTCCTGCTTGAAACAGCCCCCCCGTAACGCACCATCAGGTCAAACTAATATCTTATGGAGATTAGGTTTACGTAGCCAGTTGCGCCCCTTCCAAAACCTGGTGAAATGTAGACATGCCGTGCCCAAGTATTTTCAGCCTCGGCTATAACCAATAAAACTATAATAGCAATATCCCTCTAATCCACCTTCTACATGCCTGCTAAGGACTTTACCACGATGATGAAAACCAGGAGGAAATTACGCTATGGAAACCATCACTGGAGTAACCAATTGTGCTACATCTCTTATTCAGATACTGAAAAACTATTGTAATATCCTCAATCGTCACAAAAATAATTCTATCAATAATACTGTCATCAGTAATATCATTGTTAGCGATGACAAAACTCGCTATCTAGTTATTACCGAAGGTTGGAAGGATACACAACGAATTCATTCACTCATCTTTGATGCTGAAATACGTAACAATAAAATTTGGCTACACCATGATGGTCTAGATCACGGCATTACAGAAGAGCTACTGGCGGCGGGAATACCCAAAGAACAAATTGTTTTAGCCTTTCATCCTCCCCATATCCGACAACACACTGGCTATGCTATTTCCTAGCTATCAGCTATCAGCCGTCAGCTATCAGCCGTCAGCTATCAGCTTATGCGCTACGCGCACGCTACGCGAACAGCTATTAGTTAATGCGCTACGCGCACGCTACGCGAACAGCTATTAGTTAATGCGCTACGCGCACGCTGCGCGAACAGTTATCAGCTTATGGGCTATGGGCACGCTGTCTTGAGGTGCTGAGGTTTCTTTTAAGCTGACGGCTGACCGCTGACTGCTGAATGCTTACGGGAGTAGGGAGTAGGGAGTAGGGAGTAGGGAGATAGGGAAAAAAATATCACAATTAGATTTAGTTACCCTATAGCTACTTTGAACTAGAGTGCTCTTCCAGCCAGTTGAGTAAGTCCTCACTGGTGTTAAAATCCCAGATGGCTTTTGATAAACGGTCTAGGTCTTGGTTGGTCAAGGCTTCGATTAATGCGTTCGCATTCCTGGTTAGTTGTCCAAAACGGCTCTCAAGCAGTCCCAATAGTAAATTTCTTTTCCCTTCTAGCCTTCCTTCTTCTCGTCCTTCAAGTCTGCCTTCTTCTCGTCCTTCCCTTTTCGCGAAACTCCATGCACCTCGCGCGTCCTCCAAGGCCATCTCCTGTTTGCGGAGTTTTTCCACTTCTGAGAA
>NZ_JAAHIE010001256.1:0-1339 GCF_010671945.1 Moorena sp. SIO4E2 | reverse complement strand
ATTCAAAAGCTGATAGCTGATAGCTGATAGCTTAATGCTTACTAGGCAATATCGAAAAGAGATCTGGACTTTTATTGGATAATAAAAAAAGACCCCCTAGGTTTACATCTCAAATACAAACACTATATTAGTAATATCATGTCTGGTTGACTAATAGCGATCTTAAATGAATTGTGATAATTTTTAATCTGAAGTTCCCTGCTCCCTGCTCCCTGCTCCCTGCTCCCTTTGCTGTATTATCAAAAAAATTGGGGTTAGTAAGGGCAAAAGCCAAAGTTCAACACTTCTCCATCGTTTCTGGGTCGAATTCCCCTTGCAACATCGCAATCAGACATCGTCCAATGTGGTAAGCCAAATTAACAGGGACCGCATTACCTATTTGCCTGTACCTCGATGATAGAGAACCGGTAAATTCCCAATCATCGGGGAAGCTCTGAATACGTGCATATTCCCTAACTGTCAACGGTCGTGTTTCTTCAGGATGACACCGCTCGGTCTGTTTTTGAGCTGGGTTACAGGTTAGAGTAAGGGAAGGTTCTTGCCAAGAAAGCCGCCTAGCCATACCGGTTTTGCCGCCACCGAGATAGAAACTCTTTTTCATATACTCTTTTTGAAGCTCTATTGGTAAGTTCCGCCAATAACCTCCTGGTGGTATTAACTCCATAATTTCTTTCTTGCGGGTAGGGTATTTTGCTCCTATTGATTTAGGGCAATCTTTGAGCACCTCCCTCAGGGAAATAGTGTAGTCCTTTTCCTGAGGAAATATTGCGTTTAGGTCTAAGTCTTTTCTGACCGCAATGATAATTACCCTCTCCCGCTTTTGGGCAACATCTAGAAACTGCGCTCTGAGCAACTTATAGGTAGGGTTGTAACCTAAATCCTCTAAGGTTCGCAGCATGGTGGATAAGGTTCTGCCTTGGTCATGGTGGATCAGACCTCTAACGTTTTCAACTAGTGCTATTTTCGGCTGTACTTCCTTGACACACCGTGCAAACTCAAAAAAGAGCGTCCCTCTAGTATCGTCAAAACCTTTACCCAGACCGGCATAGCTGAAAGCTTGGCAGGGCACACCACCAGCCACAATCTCTACGTTGTCCTTGTATTTGGTAAAATCAACATTGGCTATATCCTCAGGTATGATTTTCCAGGAAGGTCTATTCAGCTTCAGAGTGTTTACGCAGTCTTTATCAATCTCCACCAACAGCTTGGTGCTTAAGCCAGCATTCTCAAAGCCCAGTGCCATGCCTCCACACCCAGCAAATAACTCAATTACTCTGAAGCTAGTGGGTTTGCTCTTGAGAACACGAAACTCAACCCCAGTAGCTAGCCCTTGATACTT
>NZ_JAAHIE010001255.1:0-1341 GCF_010671945.1 Moorena sp. SIO4E2 | reverse complement strand
GAGAAATCCTCACACACGTGGCCATATAGCCTATAGCGATCTTACATCCTAATTAAGATTGCGATCAGCTATCAGTATTGAGCTATCAGTATTCAGCTATTAGCTTATGGGTTAGGTCACAGCGTCGTTCGCACAGCGTGGCCTTTGGCCAAAGGCTGTGCTACGTACTTAATGCTTACTGGCCGAACGGGTGTCCAGTTCTATTTAGCTCCCAACTTGGCTAAAAAATTATCAGTAAACAATGACAGGTAATAATAAACTAATGCCTAGACTAATTTTAAGTAGACATCTCCAAAAATTAACCTCAAACCCTTGCACTGCCTGGGTCAAAACCGAGTTTCTGGAGATGTCTAGTCAATCAATCTAGTCTAGGGTTTTAATTACGGCTGCAATTATTCACTAAACCTTACACCCAGTGCAATGCTCGGGACTGAAACCCTTACTAGTTTAAAAGGCTGCTTGTTACTCCTTGAAGCTTAATCAGCTACTCTAGTCAGCCTGTCTAGAATTTGCATGATTGACAAATCCCGCAAGAAATTGTCTCTGCTGGTCATTTCAGAGCGGTTCGAGTCATAATAGCGGTTCGATTGATAATAGCTGTTCGAGTCATAGCCATTCTGGTCATAGCGGTTCCGGTTATAGCCATTCCGGTTATCGCGGTTGATGTATGTGAGGATGCGATCGCATTCTGTAGTGCCAACTATACTACAACCCTGGCTCAGTAAACTATCCACTGAAGTAGTCCTACCCTTAGGGGTATACCAACGTGACCCGGATTGGGCAGTCTGACCGTTAGGATACTTCCATGAACCTGATGACCCGAATTTGGCAGTCTTTCCGTTGGGATACTTCAATTGTGACCCGAATTTAGCAGTCGTTCCGTTAGTATACTTCCATTTTGACCCCAATTTGGCAGTCGTTCCGTTGGGATACTTCCATTTTGACCCTGATTTGGCTGTTTCCCCATTTGGCCACTCTAACGAAGACCTCTGACCTTGCCTAGGACCGTTGCAGATCACTTGCTGTAAACTTTCAATCGTACCCAAAAAGCTTCTTCCCTCTTCTGTCATGCTGGCTAGTTTTGCCATGGCGGTCAGGTCGAAGCAATCTTGAGAGGAATTTCGTGGTGACTGAATACTTGATGAACGTCGGTTACTATTTCCACAGTACTTATATTCTAGGGTATCTAGATTATCGGTATCTAAGTTTTCGCTAATCGCCAAGCGACGCACAGTACGAATCTGGCCACATCGATTCGATTCAGCAGATACCTTATCAGTCCCTAAGCCAATAGTACATAGGGTCAGGAGATCGGAAGAGCGAACCCTCGACTGGAGACAG
>NZ_JAAHIE010001254.1:0-1342 GCF_010671945.1 Moorena sp. SIO4E2 | reverse complement strand
CTTATTTGAAAATTATCAAATGAACCCTATGTTTGAATGTATAGCCATGTACACAGCTGAACCACCTAATATTGATTGGCACAAGGTTTTTGCTGTTACTAGTGTGGAATTAGGTTGAATTTTTTTGAAAAGTATTGCAAACAAATTAAAATTTTCTGGACTCAATTTTTGGTTACTGTAAAGTTTTATAAAAAAATATGTTTTTGTCACAAAATCCAAGCAAAATACTATCCATATAGTACAGGGTAATCGCATTTTAATCGAGCTCTGAAATTGTTGTAACCTGGGTTAATTTTTGAGTGCATAATTGAGACTCGATGGTAAAGAATTGAGTCTGTATGTTCTACTGCCGTGCTGATGATTTTTTCCTAATTGGCTGCAGTCAGAGCATCCCCTCCTTAAACTGGCTTTGGCTCACTTTGGGATTACTGTGGTGGGCAAAGGGGCTGACTCAGGGGCACTGGCTGCCAGGATTTTGATCACAAAATCATTGTCCATTCCAGCCTGATAGCGCTTCATCTTCAGACAAGGCGCGGGAGGGTTCGCGATCCACGTAAATTAATACTCAAGCGACGCAATAAACCCAGATTTTGAGCGGAATACCAGTACCGATGCGACTAGCATCTTCGTATTTTGTGACATCGAGCACCCAATGCAAACTGTTTTCAATACTCCAATGGCAGCGAATCACCTGGTTGTGCCGTTGCGCTTCTGCTCCTTTGAGTACTGATGTAGAATCGAACCTCTGTGGTCGTTTTATTCCATAATTGGCGTTGAGTGCGAACCATCACCACAGTCGTTAAGCCCAGCCACTGGCCTTGCCGATGCAAAGGGAGAAGTTGACTGACCGATACCGCCCAGACTTGGCGAGTTTCGAACCGGTGATGCCCAAAAAGCGAGGGTCTGGTGATAGCTGTAGTTAATTCCCTGCCAGTTCATTGCTTGAGCTTGCGCGGGACCAATCTTCCACCTGCGCCGCTTTGCTTCCCCTGGTTGCCTTTGAGAGCTAAGACATAGTCGTATTGAGCAACTGATTCAACTTGCAGGCTGTCAATTGTTATATTTACCTCCCTATTCTCCAGACCTTAACAAGATTGAGCGATGCTGGTCTTGGATCATATGTCGTATTCGTAAACAACAAAACCCGTATGATTGTCTACGGTAGCTAAGGAGTATGTCTTGCACAAGGCGTCCTAACCGTTGTGGCGGTTGCTATAACTGCTTGCACTTTTGAGAGACAACCTTGACAGCAGAAACACTTTTGAACTTTATAAGCCGCTCTTTGTCAAGTGCAATTTATACCAAACTCAATGGGATTACCCTGGTCTAAACTCTAGGTTGT
>NZ_JAAHIE010001253.1:0-1342 GCF_010671945.1 Moorena sp. SIO4E2 | reverse complement strand
ATGTACGCTCTACATATTTTTTACGTTGCCTACTTATGATTAGATAGTATCTCTCTACTTTTAAAGTTTATTGTTTATGCTTTCATTATAGCACATCTCTTACAAACTTTCATTGAAAGCCGTCGAAGGAAGGACGGGGCTTTAAACCCAAAATTTTCGGTAATTATGGAATGATTAAGGGTAATTTAGAAGAGCGTGGCCAGAGGGGGTAGTGTGGGCAGAGAGGGGAGAGCAGAATCTCCACCTAAGCGATCGCTCTAGGCGGGGGAGCATTCAATGCTGAAATCGGTGTTTAATCTGAACATTTACTAATGTGATGAATCTTGCAATTCTCTACTGGGTGCTAATTGGGCTAATGCTTGTGGGAGTCTTGGGAGCAACTCTTCCAGGTCTACCTGGCACAAGTTTGATTTTAATGGCGATGGCGGTATGGTGCATGGTCACGAATTTTGCTGGAATTGGCTGGCCGGTGATGATCTTGTTTGTGATTTTAGTCTTAAGCGCAGCCATCGAACCCCTCGCCACTTATTGGGGCGCGAAACAAGTGGGAGCATCTAAGTGGGGTCAAATTGGTGCCGTTGTGGGATTAGTACTGGGATTTTTGGGTTTCCTACCAGCTTTGCCCTTCGGCGGACCACTGCTGGGTATTATAATCGGTCCAGTTTTGGGAGCGTTTATCGGGGAGTTTCTCTATCGCAGTGAGTGGACTCTAGCGTCACGAACTCAGCTAGCCTTAAAAGCAAGTGTGGGCATTATGGTAGGGTCGCTGATTGGCAATTTAATTGAAGGCTTGCTGGCTCTGAGTACAGTGATTGTTTTTGTTTTTACCACCTGGCCTGTGGTAATGGGAATTTAGGAACTTGTTGAGGGAATAGGGAATAGGGAATAGGGAATAGGGAATAGGCAATAGGCAATAGGGAATAGGCAATAGGCAATAGGCAATAGGGAATAGGCAATAGGCAATAGGCAAAAAATATTGTGTACTTTATTGTCTTGATGTAAAGGGCGAGTGTGGGAAATTCCCTGTTCCGAAGCTGCATCGCTACCCAAAATCACTCTATACTTTATTAACTCTTGCCTCTTGCCTGTTGCCTGTTGCCTCTTGGCCTTGGGCAGTATGTTAACAACTCAAATACAAACGCTATATACTGTTCCCAGATCCCAGATCTGCTGTTCCCTTTTTAAATCAATTTTTTTTCAACCCAAATAGAAATATAAAGATGATCGAGCATATTATTTTGTTCAAGTGGAAAGACGACGCTTCAGCGGATGCGATCGCATTAGCTATCAATGGACTACTGGCCATGAAAGACCAAATTCCTGAGATTGTAGAACTTTCCTG
>NZ_JAAHIE010001252.1:0-1344 GCF_010671945.1 Moorena sp. SIO4E2 | reverse complement strand
TAATTGATTATCCCCAAGGCTTAGACAAAGCCCCAGTATTGCAAGCGATGAATATCACCACACACCTATCTGGAGGTGTATTGGATAAAACAGCCGCTGGTGCGCTGTAGCTAAACAATACGATCAACTTCCATGCTTTGGGGTAACTATGTTGAAGGTTGGTTGAAGGTTGACCGTAATCCCTAGTGTTACAGTCAACTTACCCTACTTCGGACGCTTACGGCGAACAACCTTCAACATTAATTGGTGTAGTCAACAGCAAACTGCTAAATGCAAAACTCATCAACACCACACAAGCAAATTCGCGCCCATGTTTTCATTTCCGGAAGAGTTCAAGGAGTTGGTTATCGTTACTCCACAATGCTTCAAGCTAAGCATCTAGGGGTGAATGGCTGGGTGAGAAATCTTCTTGATAAGCGTGTGGAAGCGGTGTTTGAAGGGAATACCGCAGCAGTAGAAGCTATGGTGCGTTGGTGTCATACCGGACCGTTAAATGCTGTGGTTGACAATGTGGTGGTTAAGAATGAGACACCGGAAGGTTTGCAGGGATTTGAAATTACCCACTAATCGGTATAGTTGAGCTTAGTTGTCAATGGGTTCGCTTAGCGTGACCATAGGTTAATCTCGTAGCCTGATCTACCGGCAACCCCGTTGACAACTAACCATTGACAACTATAAAAGTCTATACTAGATGCTTATAGACTAATAGATATCAGGAATTAAGGAATTTCCTATGTCTACAGAAGATGCTCCCATCAATAGTGCTGTCTTAGTCACCATCATTGGTGAATCAGTAATTCGAGAAAGCCTTGTGAAGCTGATCAAAAGCCACGGGGCTACTGGTTATACTGTTAGTGATGTACGGGGAGAAGGTGGTCACGGCAGACGCCTAGGAGATATTGCGGGCTACAACACCAATGTTGAAATTAAGACGATCGTATCCCGGGAAGTGTCTGATGCAATTCTGCGTGCTATAGCCGAATACCGGAAGCGTCACGCCTTAATTGCCTACCGACAAGATGTAGAAACGTTAAGCAATTAAAGCACCAATCAAGTAATCACAAGTAATCACCAGTCAGTTAATCTAACCAATCATCAATTTTCTGGCTAGTATAGACACGCCTAGACTTTGGACTTCCCTGATTCTGACTCCCAGTTTTACTTTCACTAGCTTCGGTGGTCACAGGATTAACTTCCCGTTTATATAAACCTGACTGACGATATTGGTTCTTTAATGGTGATTGCTTCTGGGGTTTAGGCTTGGGGTGTCTATTTTTCCAACCGAGAGTTCTTTGTAAAGAGCGCAATTGGGCATGAGCTTCATTGATTTGTTGCAGCTTGCAG
>NZ_JAAHIE010001251.1:0-1348 GCF_010671945.1 Moorena sp. SIO4E2 | reverse complement strand
ATTGCGATATGCTACAAGGGGTCAGTAAACCCTACAGTAATTCTGTGGCAACCATTAAAGTATCTGTTAACAACCAGGATATTTTGGAAGTAGCAGAAGGCAATGGACCAGTGTCAGCCCTTGATGCAGCGTTGCGCAAAGCCTTAGTGAACTTTTACCCAGAGATTGCGGCTTTTCATCTAACCGACTACAAAGTGCGGATTCTCGATGGTACTGCTGGCACATCGGCTAAGACACGAGTGCTAGTGGAATCAAGCAATGGAGAACAGCGCTGGACAACTGTGGGGGTTTCCAGTAATATTCTCGAAGCCTCCTATGAAGCTGTGGTGGAAGGCATTGAGTATGGTTTGCTGTTGGAATCTTCAGCAAAGACACCATTGAGCCATTCGCCAGCCATGAAAGAGCGGTAATTAGAGCGCTAATTAGTAATTAATATTTGCTATTTGCGCACTAACGTGCAACCCAAAGTAGACTATCTAGCTTAGCCTTGGTGAGAACCTCAAGGGGAGGTAACTTATGATAAGGCCCTTCCCAGTTAACGGGTTGGTAGACGTATAGGATTGAGGCATTTTCCTCAAACCTACAAATTACTTTCCCAGTAGACCCTTCCTCACCTGGCAAGCAGTCTAGTTTCTCGTTTCCAGGAGTGGCTGAGTAGGCTATTCCTACCTTCACATCGTTTGGAGCAGGGATGCGATCGCTTAGTATTGTCATCCTGCCGATTTTTTGCTGGGAGATGTCGGCATCGATTTCCACTACCGGGCTATCTTGCCAGTAGGCTCTGAAAATATCGTAAGTTTCCCCTTCAGCAGAGGTGGTTTCTTTTTTTACGGTATAACTGGGCAAAGCACTCTTGATGGTATCAGCATCAAAGTTGCTGGTTTTGTTTAGTGTACCCAAACCCTCTGGAGTCAGCCTGAGATTAGACTTAGTTTCAGGCGGGGAAGGTTCCTTGGCGCAAGCGCCCAGGATACTCGTGAGTAGGACTATGCTGGTTAGGGTAAACAGTGTTTTTCTATACAATCTTGTTACAGAGTTTATCTTAACTACTAATTACATTAGCAAGAAGGTTAAACTTAAATAATAATACTTGTTCTACTTAGCCCAAGACACTACTATCGCACTTTGACCCCAGCAACTCTTTTTGAGCGCACCCGTTGTCCAGGGACAAGGCGATGGGTTCCGCCGACGATGACTTGATCCCCTGGTCGGAGAGTACCACGAACCAGAATGCGGTTACTCTGTGTCTGCAAAATTTCCACATCCCGCCGTTTGACACTGAAGACGTGAGTTGCACCAGAAAGATCCGATTCAGCCAATTCCCCCAAGACGTAGCAAGACCACAAAC
>NZ_JAAHIE010001250.1:0-1348 GCF_010671945.1 Moorena sp. SIO4E2 | reverse complement strand
ATCAATTGAAGAATTAGAATGTTTGTTAAATCATCTTTTAAATGAAGGAGGGTTAATTATAAAATGGGTACGAAAAATAAAAAACAAAGGCAATGCTGTTATCACAGTTTAAATGCGCAACAGCTTAGTGCGATTCGTTAGTTAGAAACCATACCCGATAAAGAGTATGGGGGATTAACTGCCTGGTCTAATGAACCATGACAACTTGATAACCATGATGGTGAAAATCCATCCCTCGTGAAATCCGAGTGACAACCTTACCCTGACTAATGGAAATAGCAACTCCATAAGTTAAACAGCAAGAGGGTCGAACGGGCAAAACATCCTTTAACCTGACCGATGTCAGCCTAGGTAAAGAACTCATGGGTACGAATAGGAAGGTATGAATGAATCATCGTTATTACGATGTAGCGAAATAAGAAGGTTGAACAACGCTACAGACAAAAAGTCAACGGAGAACACAGGCTTACAAGGTTTGCCGCTCTTGTAAAAGATTTCCCTCTCTCCCGGTGAATAGTACCACCCTAAAAGTTCAAAGATTGGTTATCAGGAACGAAGTAACTCCCATATGTACTCTCAGAAAGGTCGAATATTCTGAGTAGGTAGCTAGCCGCAAGTCATATGGAAGCAAGATTGAGTCAGAAGCCAACGCCTGGAGTAATATCTAGGATATGCTGACGGACTCACGTTATAGGAAAAGATATAGCTGTAAGTAGTAATGAATAAGTCTAAAACTCGGGGGTTCGCCCCACAGTCGGAATGGAATAAGGTCAATTGGCGAAAGCTAGAAATAACCTTATTTAAGTTACAAAAACGGATATACCGAGCCTCACAACGTGGTGACGTCCGCGTGGTAAGAAAACTACAAAAAACTTTGATGAAGTCCTGGACTGCCAAAATGATTGCGGTGCGTCGGGTAACACAGGAGAACAAAGGTAAAAAGACTGCCGGAATAGATGGGGTCAAAGCTTTAACCAATAAGCAACGCCTCATCTTAGTAGCCAACCTAAAGGTCTCCAAAAAGGCACAACCAACCAGAAGGGTTTGGATACCTAAACCTGGACGGACGGAAAAACGCCCATTAGGAATACCGACCATGTATGACCGTGCATTACAGGCACTTGCTAAACAGGCACGCTTAACCTGAATGGGAAGCCAAATTTGAACCTAATTCTTATGGGTTCAGACCAGGGCGCTCATGTCACGATGCCATCGAAGCAATAAGCTGTTGCGCATTTAAACTGTGATAACAGCATTGCCTTTGTTTTTTATTTTTCGTACCCATTTTATAATTAACCCTCCTTCATTTAAAAGATGATTTAACAAACATTCTAATTCTTCAATTGAT
>NZ_JAAHIE010000125.1:0-15939 GCF_010671945.1 Moorena sp. SIO4E2 | reverse complement strand
GGTGGAAGTAACCGGCAACTTGCACCTTATTTATTACCTTATATTAGAGTTCAGCAAAAAAATTTAGGAGTCCATGCGTATATCGTTAAACTGGCTGCGAGAACTAGTAGAGGTAACTCTGACACCAGAAGAGCTAGCTCAAACCTTAACTATGGCTGGGTTTGAGGTAGAAGATATTGAAGACCTGGGAACCCTGGCCGATGGCGTGGTGATTGGCAAGGTTCTGGAGGTAGAGCCTCACCCTAATGCAAATAAGCTTCGGGTTTGTCAAGTGGATATTGGTGGGAGTGACCCATTGAATATTGTTTGTGGTGCGTCGAATGTCCGACCAGACATTTACGTGCCGGTGGCCACCATCGGAACCTACCTACCAACTATTGATTTGAAAATTCGCGCCTCAAAACTGCGAGGTGTTCGCTCAGAAGGGATGATTTGTTCCTTAGCAGAAGTGGGCTTGGCCAAGGAATCCGCTGGCATTCATATTTTCGAGGCAGAAACTATACCCCTAGGCAGTGATGCTCGTCCTTTACTGGGGTTAACTGATATCATTCTTGATGTTACGTCTACGGCTAATCGGGCGGATGCTCTAAGTATGGTGGGCGTGGCCAGAGAAGTAGTGGCCTTAACTGGGGCATCCTTAAGCTTGCCAGAAACTGTTGAGGTGTCTATTCCAGAAGCATCCCATGCCTTGACCTTGAAAGTATCTGAACCGAAAGCTTGCCCCGCCTATATTGGCACTGTGATTGAAGGGGTGAAGATTGGTCCTTCTCCGGATTGGTTACAACAGCGCTTGAAAGCCGCTGGAGTGCGACCGATTAATAATGTAGTGGATGTCACTAATTACATTCTCTTGGAATGGGGTCAGCCCCTCCATGCCTTTGACCGGGAACGCTTGCAAGCTGTTGCTGGGGTCGAAAACCTGACCATTGGTGTCCGCTTTGCTAACAGTGGGGAATCCCTGACTACTCTTGATGGTCAAACCCGTTCCCTGGAACCACAAGCGTTACTGATCACAGCTAACGACCAACCGGTTGCTATGGCTGGGGTTATGGGTGGGGAAGCCACAGAAGTGAACGACAACACCCAAACTATTGTTTTGGAAGCAGCACTGTTTGATCCAGTGACTATTCGTCGTTCTTCCCGCAGTCAAAGCATACGGACAGAATCATCTGCCCGTTATGAGCGTGGTGTCAATCAAGCAGAATTGGATATTGCTTGTAAAAGAGCGATCGCATTAATTACTGAGTTAGCTGCTGGTACCCCCACAACCCAGAGTATTGCTGACCAGCGCCCTGACCCCTCCACTTGGGCACGTTCGATTGAGTTACGTCTTGACCGTGTCAATCAGATTTTAGGACCAGTTAATGAGGCAGAGGAGCTTGGGGAAATCCTGCCAGAAGATGTGGAAAGAATCCTTACTGCCCTCGGATGTCAACTACAACCGCGCTGCACCGAAGATTCTCCCCAATGGAAAGTGATTGTACCGCCCTACCGCTACCGGGATTTAGAGCGGGAAATTGATTTAATTGAAGAAATTGCCCGTCTCTACGGCTATGACAACTTCTGTGATAGCTTACCAGACAAGACTGAACCAGGTTATCTATCTGCTGAGGAATTTTTAAAGCGAAAACTGCGATCGCAATTCCGTGCAGTTGGGTTGACCGAATTAGTCCAGTATTCCTTGGTCAAGCCAGAGGAACAGACCCAAATTCGTCTCGATAATCCCCTGTTTACGGAATACTCATCCCTACGGACGGATTTACTATCAGGGCTGATTGATGCCTGTCAGTACAATATCGAGCAAGGCAACGGTGTACTCAACGGTTTTGAAATTGGTCGGATCTTCTGGCGACCAGAAGAGGGTTTCGCAGAAGCTGATGCTATTGCCGGGATTTTAGGGGGAAATATCACCCAAGGTAACTGGGTCAGGGGAGGGCATTCCGAACCCATGACCTGGTACGAGGCTAAGGGAGTACTAGAGAGTGTGTTTTCCCGTTGCGGTCTGACAGTAGAATACCAACCAGACCACAGCGATCCCCGTCTTCACCCAGGACGCACTGCATCCTTGTGGTTGCAAGGTGAAAAATTAGGAAAATTTGGGCAGTTGCACCCCCAGCTACGCTCAGAAAGAGGTTTTCCCGATCAGGTTTATGTATTTGATTTGGACTTGGATCTAATTCTAGAGGCTCTTGATCGCGATGAAATTCTGACTCCCCGGTTCCAAGTCTATTCCACCTACCCAGCCATTGACCGGGATATTGCCTTCTTTGCCCCACTACAAGTCTCAGTGGCAGAAATCGAACGTTCAACCCAGAAAGCTGCGGGGAATTTGTTGGAGTCAGTGCAATTGTTTGATGAATATAAAGGGGAGTCTGTTCCTGAGGCACAGAGAAGTTTGGCATTTCGGCTAATCTACCGTGCTAGCGATCGCACTCTTACTGATGCAGAAGTCGAGCCAGTACATCAGAAAGTGCGAGAAGCCCTAGAGGAAAAATTTGGGGTTAGCCTTAGAAGTTAAACGGAGAAGTTAAACGGTTGAAGGATGAAGTATTCATACTTCATCCTTCATCTGTCTGCCTCCCGGTCGTCTCCCGCTATAATCGCGAGATTTAGCGGGAGACGTGCCATATAAACACCTGGGGTTCCCCCAGGTGACAGGCACTCAGGAAAGGGAGGACAGGATCTAAGTCGTATAAGCATAACCATCCTTCCTGTGAATAAATTGACAATATTTGTGACTGATGCCCTGCACCAATCCTGATTTAGTTGAGATATTGAAAAACCCTGATTTTCTGGTTGCGACCCGTCCTATATAGGTACCGATCTTTTTTCCTTTGGTTACTACAGCACGAACGATGTCGCCTGTTTGAAAGCCTTTGTGAAATTTGATTCTGGAGCAATGACGAGTGGGAAACCCATACTTATTGGTTCTACAGAGCTGACGAGTGCCATGTCCTTTGGCGGTTATTATCAAAGGATTGGTTACTTCGATAATCAATGTTTCGACTTTCCCGACATTTGCCGCATCCAACCAATGAGTTTTCGGAAGATTTTGACTACACCTATTGAATTTGGTTAATCCGCCACTACCTACTTCAACAGGTAGCCCTGTTGACTTGAGATCGTGGTACAACTTCCATCGGGTTGTATTGACAGAAGCCGCATCAGCCAGAGGGCGTTTAGCTTGACTTAGTATGCGTCTCAAGATACTAGGCTTTTTAGACAAGAAAAGTTCAATGTTTTGATTAGATTTAGCCTGGTTACATGGGTGACATGCAATCGCTAAATTAGAAACTCGATCGCGTAGCGTGGCCGAAAGGCCAATCAGAGCCACCTTTGGATAATGGCTTAATATGCTCAATTTCTAATTGAGTTCCTGTCGTCCCACAATAAGCACATTTACGATTCCATTTTTCAAGTAAATATTCTCGGAGTTCATAGCCATAAAGTGTTCCTTGTTGATACTCGATTCCAGATATTTCAGGATTTTGCAGTTTTTGAGTATCAAACCTGACTAATTCTTGAGAGATGCCGGTAATAGGGCACAATCGACTCAACCTTTCAACCCAAGTTAAAATGTTTTGAACTCTAGACATTAAGCTAGGAGCTAGCCAACCTTCTGGTCTGGTTCTATTAAGAAATCTGGGCTTGCGGTATCGAGTCTTACGATTCCGTCTACTGCGTCTTAACTGCCTGCGAGAGATCAAAGAATCTCGTATTTGAAAACCTCTATGGGTGAGTTCTGCTCCCCAAATTACTCGCTTTCCTTGAATAATAGCTAAACCGCTTGTTTTTGCTCCAGGGTCTATTTTGAGCTGGTGATTATGAGTTATTGGCTGTTTTATTTCCTCCGTCAAAATTATGGTAAATGGGTAACGACGATAGACCTTCGCTTTTCCTGACGAAAGTAAAATCCTAGCTCTTACAGGTTTACACGGATCTAAAGGTTGTCGGTTCTTGTTGAGTACAAAGACACGCATAATTGTGTTTACTCCTATTACTAGGGTTAAGTTAGCTTAGTCAATGTTATTCCTCGGTACTTTCCTAGTCGCACTGGCTTAACCCAAATACACCTGTTTAACGACCGGGTTCTAGAGCTGAAGACTAGCTACGCATCCTCAGGTAGGAACTTTAACACTTAGGAATAACGTAGTTCTTATAGAACTTAGACTGGTCAACTACGAGCTTTTAACAAGCTCCCGCTATAGTCCCATAGGACTTAGCGGTGAGTTATTGACTCATATCGTCATAGAGTTCATCTAGGTTCTGGTGCTGAGTACGGCGGGAGCGACGGCGGTATTTTTTTGTTTCTAGCTTAGGTTCGTATTGACGCCGACCAGAAGCTTTAATTTTTAACTTCATACTGGATTCGATATCAGCTTTTTGCTTCAAAGCCTCTTGTCGTGCGATCACTTCTGCTAAAAAATCCAGATAATGCTGGTACCGTTCCCAGTCTCCTCGCACAGCACAGTTTGGCTCATCCCGATGTAGGCAATTACTGAATTGACAGCGGTGTTGGGCTAAACGCTCTCTTGCTTCTGGAAAGTAATAGATTAAATCCTCAGGAGAACAAGTCAAGTCAGGCTGATTGAATCCGGGGGTATCTGCCAAAAAACCACCTTTAGGCAACTCAAATAATTCTACATGGCGAGTGGTGTGGCGTCCTCGACCCAGTTTACCAGTCACTGCTGCCACCCGGACCCTTGTTGCTGGAATCAGATAATTAATTAGACTCGATTTACCGACACCGGAAAGACCAGCCATAACGCTGATTGTCTGACTCAACAGGTCAGTCAGTTGTGCTAAACAAGTACCATTATGAACGCTGATCAAGACTGGCTGATAACCCCATGCTTCCAGACGCTGTTGCCAATCCTGCTGTTGCTGTTGTGTTACTAAATCAAGTTTATTCAGACACAAACATACCTTGAAACCAGTAGATTCTGCTTTCACCAAAAACCGACTCAGCTGATAAGCATCCAGGGTCGGTTCTTCCAGAGCAAAAACCACCAGAATTTGCTGAGCATTGGCGATTGGTGGGCGGTCGAGCTGGCTTGTCCGGGGCAGCACTTCCGCAATCACCCCTCGTCCACCAGCCCAGTCAGGTTCCTCTACTAGAACCCGGTCTCCCACCATGACTTGCTGGCCAATTTTTTTCAACCGGGCTCTACGGGTACATAAGAGGTTTGAAGGTTGTAGGTTATTTGCTTGAAGGTTATCTTCGTAACCTACAACCTCCAACTTGTCAACCTTCAACTGATCTAAACGCACCTGATAGAAATTTGCCTGAACCGCCAGCACGGTACCCAGCCAAGGGGTTGACAAGTTTGATGAATTAGTGTATTCTAATTCAATCATGAAGATGCTGGTGTGGACGACGCACCTTCAGAGCAAAATAGCGATCGCGTTCTTCAACGCCCTCTATCGGGTAACCCTCCATAGTCAGACTATCAGGAACCTGTTCAATGGGTTCTCCTGGGTCGAGCCACACTTCTAATAGGGCACCTGGAGCCATTTTCTCTAGATATAGTTTAGTGCGAACAAAGTTAATCGGGCAAGGGGTACCCCGCAGATCCAGCTGATCATCAGGTAATGAACTGATCTGGGAGGAGGCTAGTGTACTCATGAGCCAAACAACCCTCCCAAGAATCCTTCTATACCACCTTTACCAGTGCGCTCACCCTTAATTTTCGCTAGCTTCTCTAGCAATTCCCTTTCCTCAGCGGTAATTCGAGTGGGGATATCTACCAAAATCGTGATTAGGTGATCGCCCCGACTGACTGGGTTGCCCAATTTGGGGACACCGTGATTCTCTAAAGTTAATACAGTATTGGGTTGAGTACCGGGTGGAATAGTTAATTCCACTGGACCGTCTACTGTCTCTGCTTCGATAAGACAGCCTAAAATGGCTTGTAAATAGCTAATTTTCATTTCAGACAGAATGTTAATGCCATCCCGCTGAAACTGGCTGTCTTCGTTTACAAATAGATAAACGTATAGGTCTCCTGGTGGACCAGCACGTAATCCAGCATCCCCTTCTTTAGAAACCCGTAGCCTGGTGCCATTATCCACCCCTGCTGGAATGGTGATTTTCAGTTTTTTGGTTTCTTGTTTACGACCAGCACCACCACAGGCTTCACACTTATCCTCAATGATTTGACCTTCACCGTTACAGGTAGGACAGACTGAGACTTGGGTGAAACTACCAAAAGGGGTACGAGTAGCACGCCGTACTTGACCTGAACCGTTACACGTTGGGCAAGTGCGGGGTCGAGTTCCTGGCTTTGCCCCTGTGCCGTTACAGACTTTACAAGTTTCTAGGTGAGGAATGCGGATTTCCTTTTCACCACCGAATATAGCTTCCTTGAAAGCCAGCTTCAAGTCTAGTCGCAGGTCGTCACCACGCACCGGGCCACTACGCCGACGACCAGTTTGCTGACCCATACCACCAGCAAAGCCGCTGAAGAAGCTTTCAAAAATATCAGCAAAGCCCATATCCCCAAAATCTGAGTAGGCTGCTCCCGCACCTGAGGAAACACCAGCTTCCCCAAAACGGTCATATCTTGCTCGAGTTTCTGGTTCTGAGAGGACTTCGTAAGCCCGGTTAATTTCCTTAAAGCGCTCTTCAGCTCCTGGTTCTTTGTTAACATCTGGGTGGTACTTCCGTGCCAAGCGACGGTAAGCACGTTTAATTTCATCTTTGTCGGCATCACGAGAGACACCAAGCAGATCATAATAGTCAGCCATAGAGCGCTGATCGGTATTCCATTTACATAGTAGGGGCTATTGTTATTCCTCAGGTTATTGCTATCAAAGCACCATAAGCGCATTTCAGCATTACCTGCATCCTATATCATTGTCTATCAAAAAAATCAGCTGATTGCCACCTGCTTCTGTGACCATACTCTCGCGGTCGGCTTGAGCTAGTCAAAGCAGCGAATTAAATTATCTATCTGTTAGAGAGCTGTTGCCGTAATCAACTGCTTCGTAGTCAACATTCACCTCTAAGGTTTCATCCTCAAAATCAACCACAAATTCTCCTAGAGCATCCGGTTCTCTTTGGCTGGAGTCGTTGGAATTTGAATCTTGAACTGTTTCGTCAGAGGTGATAAATTCCGGGTCTGACCCAAAGCTGGCACTGGCGTAAATGATACCCCCAATTTCCAAGACAGTTTTCTGCAAAGTTTCAATAGCTTCTTTCACCTCCTCGACCTCAATTGAGGGGTCTGTCATTATGGTGTCTAGGTGCTGCTTTTGTTGATCTGCTTGCTCCTTTAATCCGTGAGCCTGAAGGTTAGCGCTAATCAATTCCCCATGGTCTTTGATGGTAGATTCATAGTTATATAGTAAGCTATCGGCTTGGTTTTTGAGTTGCACCAATTCCATGCGACGGCGGTCTTGGTCAGCATAGTCTTCTGCCTCACGGCGCATCCGTTCCACCTCCGCTGGACTTAATCCCCCCGTATTGGTAATCACAATACTTTGCTCTTTCCCAGTGCCTCGATCAGTGGCAGCGACTTTAAGAATGCCGTTGACATCGATTTCAAAGGTGACTTCAATTTGAGGGACACCACGGGGAGCTGGGGGAATACCAGTCAGCAGGAATTTTCCCAGGCTTTTGTTATCTCTAGCCATTGCCCGCTCCCCCTGCAATACGTGGATTTCTACGGAGGTTTGTCCATCGGTAGCGGTGGAAAATACCTGGGACTTACTGGTAGGAATAGTCGTGTTGCGCTCGATAATTTTGGTGAACACTTCCCCTAAGGTTTCTATACCCAGGGACAGGGGAGTAACATCCAGTAGCAGGACATCTTCGACTTCCCCACCCAAAACACCAGCCTGAATTGCTGCTCCCAATGCCACAGCTTCATCGGGGTTCACCGAACGATCGGTAGCCTTACCATTAAAAAACCTTTTAATAGCATCCTGCACCGCCGGGATACGGGTCGAACCCCCTACCAGCAAAATGCGGTCAATGTCCTCTGGCTTGAGGTCACTATCTTTGAGCGCCTGCTTTACCGGTTCTATAGTTGCGTTAATCAAGTCCCTGGATAGTTCTTCAAACTTAGCCCGGGACAACTCCATCTCTAAGTGTTTTGGTCCTGTTTCATCAGCAGTAATGAAGGGCAAGTTGATGGGGGTGGCTACCATGCTAGACAGTTCAATTTTTGCCTTTTCCGCCGCCTCTCGCAAACGCTGAAGAGCCATTTTGTCTTGGGTGAGATTGATGCCCTCTTTGGCTTTAAAGTTTTCCACCATCCAGCGGACAATCACGTTATCGAAGTCATCTCCCCCCAAGTGATTGTTACCAGACGTTGCCTTTACTTCAAAGACCCCATTACCCAGTTGCAGAACTGATACATCAAAGGTACCACCCCCCAAGTCAAACACCAATATAACTTGGTCTTGATCCAACTTATCTAAGCCATAGGCAAGAGCAGCAGCAGTGGGTTCATTTATAATGCGCAACACTTCCAATCCAGCAATGGTACCCCCATCCTTGGTGGCTTGTCGTTGCGCATCGGTAAAGTAGGCCGGAACTGTGATCACGGATTGAGTCACTGGTTCCCCAAGAAAGGTTTCAGCATCAGCCTTGAGCTTTTGTAAGATCATGGCCGATATTTCCTGAGGGGTGTACTCGCGATGCCGAATCTTTACATCTACCGTCTCATCACGACCCTTAACACAGGTATAGGGAACACGGGAACGCTCTGTAGCGGTTTCATCCCAACGACGTCCGATAAAGCGCTTGATACTGTAGACACTGTTTTCCGCATTGGTCACTGCTTGACGCTTGGCCAGTTGACCCACTAGGTGCTCCCCTGACTTGCCAAATCCCACAATACTCGGTGTGGTTCGCCCACCTTCCGAGCTGGAAATGACTATGGGTTTACCTCCTTCTAAGACAGCAACACAACTATTGGTTGTGCCTAGGTCGATGCCAATAACTTTTCCCATAGGGTTGCAGCTTAACGGTTAGTAAAGTTATTTTAGTTTGATTTTTTGTTGAGTTGCTCAAAATAATAGAACTTCCCTTGGTGCTACATCCCTTTTGGTAGGATGATCAGAGGCTGACACCAAAGGAAGGTTAACCAATCAATGGCAGCTAATTTTCCGCCTCAGCAGACTTCTGACCTTCCGAGGTTTCCTGTGGTTCTGCCGCCGCAGCTACTTTCACCATAGCGTGACGCAGCACCCGCTCCCCAAGTAAATAACCCCGCATTAGCTGTTCTATGACCACTCCTTCTGGATAGTCATCCGTTGGTTCTCGCATCACCGCTTCGTGGAGATTGGGGTCAAACTCTTGCCCTTCTGGTCGCATCGCAGCAACCCCAAGGCGCTTGAGACTGTCTACCAGCTGTTTATAAACACCTTGATAGCTTTTGTGAATCGACATTTCCCCATCATTTTGAGGCTTAATTTGGGTACGCGCCCGTTCAAAATTATCTACTACTGACAATAACTCAGTGATCGTGTTTCCTTTAACTTGATGTTCCAAGTCTTCTTTCTCTTTAGTTGACCGTTTGCGGAAGTTCTCAAAATCTGCCGCAATCCGGATGTATTGAGATTTAAAGGAGTCACATTGCTGAGTTCGCTCTTCTAGTTGAGCTTTCAGGGCTTGATTTTCCTGCTTGATTGTTTCTAGAATCTTGGCATCGTCCTCGGTAGGTGATTCATCGGTAGTAGCTGTTGCAGCTACATCGGTCTGGGCTTCTTGGTCGTTGAGCCCTGACTCAGATGCTTCAGCAGCAGGGGATTCAGTTGGTTGTGCTGCTTCAGGGTTGACATCTGAGTCAGATGCTACGGCTACCGCTTCCGCCTCATGATTGTCTTCGAGTACCGTGGTGGACTCTTCGTTTGTCTGCTGCGAAGTGTTATCTGACTGTTTTGCTTCGTCAATCATGCTCCACTCATCCCAATTCAATAAAGTGCTAGTTTATCTATAATTTCTTACTAGCCAACCAATTTTCCAGCAAATTTTGTAAACTAACCACGTTCAGTCTAACGACTATAGCATTGGTTTCTAACCTGATTGAGAGTTACTCCGACCGTAAACTTACCTCAACTGTGTGGTCTTCCACACCTCCGTCAGCAAGAATGCTGCTGTTGGAAGTGTAGCCGATCAGATCCTTATGGCCTGTACCCTTACCACTGTCCTTGATGGCGCTACTTCCGTTGGCTGGTCTTGTTGCATACTTTGGCTGGTCTTGTTGCATAGTTGAATGTTGTGGCTAAATCAGTCATTAATCAAAATCTAGCATCTGAGATTGTGAACCACCTTGATGGATTAGGGGTTGATAATAATTATACAGCCAATGACTTGACTGAGTTTTTATTATGATGTATAATTCAATATTTAACTGCGACAAATTATTCTAGTCCGTCAATCTAACTAAAAGGTAAAAATAACCAGAGTGGCAGCCACTCCTATGTTAGTTAACATAAGGCTTTTGGGAATACTGTGTAAAGTAAGGAGAGCTCCTATTCCGTCATGACTTACTCCTCATCTCAACGACGCGCCCTAGTAGTCCGTAACGATTTTTCTCCATTTGGCAATAAACTGATTCAGGCTGGTTACGTTAATGCTGACCAGATGCAGCAAGCAATGCTGGAAACTCGCAAGTCCGGAAGACCACTGACGGAAGTCGTCGAAGCAATGACCGGACGTCAGTTACCACCGGACTTGATCCGTCAATACAAGAAGCAGCAGTTGTTTGAACTAAAAGTTCTTTTTGGTGTTGAGTCTCTAGATCCGGAAATTAGTGATATTTCCACTCAGCAAGTCGGTGGCTTGATCGAAACCCTGATTCCCATTGATATTTGCCGTCGCTATCACCTGCTCCCCATATCTAAGCATGAAACTGAGCCGCCATCGGTTTTGGTGGCAATGGTTTCTCCTGATGATCTAGAAGCCCAGGATGATTTGAATCGGATTCTACGACCTCAGGGAATCAAGTTGCAACGGATGGTCATCACTAAGGAAGACTATCAGCAAATCATTAGTCAGTATCTTGACGATCAGTTGGCACGGCAAAAGCAACTAGATCAACAAAAATCCGTAGATGTAAAGGAGGATTTAGAGAATTTAGGCTCATTCGATACTTTACAGGATGCCCCAGAGGAAGCGGAAGCAGACCTAGATTCTTCTTTGAATGAGGCAGGTGGGGCTCCGATCATCAACTTGGTTAACAAAATCCTGGCTAAGGCTTTACAAGAAGGGGTTTCTGACATTCACATCGAACCCCAAGAGGAGCAGTTGCGGGTGCGCTATCGCAAAGATGGGGTACTGCGTCAAGCCTTTGATGCCTTACCACAGCGAATACATACAGCGGTGGCGGCTCGTTTCAAAATCATGGCAGATCTCGACATTGCGGAAAGACGCTTACCCCAAGACGGTAAAATTCGGCGTATGTTCCAGGGGCGAAAAGTTGACTTTAGGGTCAATACCTTGCCCAGTCGTTATGGGGAAAAGGTGGTTCTGCGGATCCTAGATAACGAATCCACCCAGTTGGGGTTGGATAAGTTGATCACAGACCCAGACACCTTAGAATTGGTCAGGGAAATGGCTAAGCGTCCCTTTGGATTAATCTTGGTGACGGGTCCAACGGGATCGGGGAAATCAACCACCTTGTATTCAATTCTGGCTGAACGTAATGACCCTGGGGTTAATATTAGTACTGCAGAAGACCCGATTGAGTATTCCTTACCTGGGATTACCCAAGTCCAGGTTATTCGGGAAAAAGGCATGGATTTTGCCTCAATTCTACGAGCCTTTCTGCGCCAAGACCCGGACGTGATTCTGGTGGGTGAGACCCGAGACAAAGAAACAGCCAAAACGGCGATTGAAGCAGCTTTGACTGGTCACTTAGTCTTGACTACTCTACACACTAATGATGCGGCTGGTGCGATCGCTCGTTTAGATGAAATGGGTGTTGAACCCTTCATGGTTTCCGGTGCCTTGCTGGGAGTGTTGGCTCAACGATTGATGCGGCGTGTTTGTTCCAATTGCCGCATTTCTTACCAACCAAGTTCGGCAGAACTAGCGCGCTATGGTCTGTCCGCCTCTAGGGATGGGGAGATTACCATCTATCGCGCCAATACCCTGACACCAGAGCAAATCGTTGAAGCTAGGGCACTTGGTACACTGTGTCAAACCTGTAATGGTATTGGTTACAAAGGAAGGGTTGGTGTTTATGAAGTTATGCGCGTCTCTGAGAACCTGCAAGCCTTAATCAACCAAGGTGCCCCCACGGAAAGGATTAAGGAAGCTGCTGTAGAGGAAGGGATGATCACCATATTAGCCTATAGCTTGAATTTGGTACAGGAAGGTTACACCACCTTTGAAGAAGTCGAACGAGTAACCTTTACTGATTCCGGCTTAGAGACAGAAATTAAAGCTAAACGCAAGAGTTCTCTGACCTGTGGCACTTGCTCAGCTCAATTACAGGCGGAGTGGCTAGACTGTCCTTACTGTATGACACCCCGTTTTCAAAATTAATTTAGTTATTAGTCCATTGTTAATGAACAATTGGCTATTTTATTTTGAGTAATGACTAATCACTAACGACTACTGACGTTTTTAAGGCAGAGAAGATTATGGAACTGATGATTGAAGACTTGATGGAGCAGATGATTGAGATGGGGGGGTCAGATATGCACATCCAAGCGGGTGCGCCAGTCTACTTCCGCGTCAGTGGTAAACTCCAACCCATTGATGACGAATCCCTGAACCCTCAAGCCTGTCAGCGATTGATTTTCAGTATGCTTAACAATTCACAGCGTAAGGAATTGGAGCAAAACTGGGAACTTGATTGTTCCTATGGTGTCAAGGGGTTGGCTCGCTTCCGTGTCAATGTTTACAAAGAACGGGGTTGCTATGCGGCTTGCTTGAGGGCGTTGTCTTCCAAGATTCCTAACTTTGACAAATTGGGTTTACCGGATGTGGTGCGCTCGATGAGTGAACGACCAAGGGGAATGGTATTGGTCACCGGACCCACGGGTTCTGGGAAAACCACTACCCTAGCAGCCATGATTGACTTAATTAACCGCACTCGGGCAGAACATATTCTGACAGTGGAAGACCCGATAGAATATGTGTTTCCTAACATCAAGAGCTTGATTCACCAACGTCAAAAAGGTGAAGATACCAAGAGCTTTGCCAATGCCCTGAAGGGGGCACTGCGGGAAGACCCGGATGTGATTTTGGTGGGTGAAATGCGGGATATGGAAACAATTGCTCTTGCTATTTCCGCAGCTGAAACCGGTCACTTGGTATTTGCAACGCTACACACTAACTCAGCTGCTCAAACTGTAGACAGGATCATTGATGTGTTCCCATCTGGACAGCAAGCTCAAATCCGAGCTCAGCTGTCTAACTCTTTGATTGCAGTCTTTAGTCAATGTCTAGTACCGAAGAAAAACCCTAAACCCGGTGAGTTTGGTCGGACGATGGCTCAGGAAATCATGGTAGTGACACCTGCTATTTCTAACCTGATCCGGGAAGGAAAAACGTCTCAAGTGTACTCTGCTATCCAAACCGGTATGAAATTGGGAATGCAGACCCTGGAACAAGCTTTAGCTTATCAGGTGAAATCTGGCTTGATCTCTTTGGAAGCAGCAGTTGGCAAAAGTTCTAAACCAGACGAATTGCAACGTATCCTTGCTGGTTCTGGAGGGATGAATGCTAAGGGCGCTAGAGCAAAGGCAACCCGCTAGTCGTAAGCTATCAGCTATCAGCGTGTCGCGTATCAGCGTGTCGCGTATCAGCATAGGCTTTGATCGGCTTTTCCCCAGACTTTCAATTCTCTAAAATCTCTTAATATTAAATTATCCCAATCGATGTTTATTTTAAGCTGACGGCTGAGGGCTGTTCGCGAAGCGTGGCCAACGGCCAACGGCTTACCGCTAGTCTAGAGAAAGCAGGGACTGGATCGATAAAATTTGCGATTAGACTTAATCTAGAAAAAAGCCATGCCTACTTTTATTGCTCAAGTTCGGGACAAATCAGGCAAATCCAAAAAACAAAAAATTGAAGCTGCTACTCCTGAACAAGCCCGCAGCATCCTAGAAAATCGGTATTCTGCTGTTGGCAGCGTCAAGAAAAGCTTAGATGTTAGCTTTAGCCTCTCAGACCTTTCCGAAAAATTTACCAATGTCACGATCAAAGACAAAGCGGTCTTTTCTCGTCAGTTTGCCGCTATGGTTAATGCTGGTGTGGCTATCGTCCGCTGTCTTGGGGTATTAGGGGAACAGTGTTCTAATCCTAAGCTGAAAAAGGCTTTGATGAACATCAGTGCTGAGGTACAACAAGGAACTAATCTATCGGATGCTATGCGTAAGCATCCAGATTGTTTTGATAATCTTTACGTGAGTATGGTTCAAGCTGGGGAGGTTGGGGGTGTCCTTGATGAAGTGCTCAACCGATTAGCTAAGCTGCTGGAAGATATGAATCGGCTGCAAAACCAAATCAAATCAGCTATGGCTTACCCTAGTGTGGTAGGATTCTTAGCTCTACTGGTTTTTCTGGCAATGACGATGTTTCTGATCCCAATCTTTGCTGGGATATTTCAAGATTTAGGAACGGAATTGCCAGCTTTAACTAAGTTTATGTTATGGTTGAGCGGCATCCTCAGAAGTTGGAAAGTATTGATTCCCATTGCTGTTATAATTGTATTAGTTACAGCTTTTAAATATTACTATAAAACCCCCATGGGTAAGTTACAGATTGATGCATTGCAGTTGAAAATACCTCTGTTTGGTGAGTTGAATGAAAAAGGCTCTGTAGCTCGCTTTTGCCGAGTGTTTGGCTCCTTAACTCGTTCGGGAGTACCGATCCTGAATTCCTTAGATATTGTAAGAGATACAGCGGGTAACCAGGTAATTTCTAATGCTATTAACTCAGCTAAAAATGAGATTCAACAGGGTGGGATGATTAGCCTGGCTTTACAACGAGAAAACATTTTTCCTCCTTTAGCAATTCAAATGATTAGTATTGGAGAAGAGACGGGTGAGTTGGATTCTATGGTGATGAAAGTTGCTGACTTCTATGAAGATGAAGTGGAGCAAGCGGTTAAAGCACTAACTAGTATCTTGGAACCAATTATGATTGTGGTTTTGGGAGGCATGGTTGGTGTGATCTTGATATCTATGTATCTACCAATGTTTAAAGTGTTTGAAACTATGGGCTAATTCGATGCCTGTTCACAAATCTGATTACGAAGCTTGGCTAGCAGAGTATAGTAACCATGATGGTGCGATCGCACTCCTTAAATCCTATCGACCTTACCTGGAAATGATTCCTAGTATGCGCCGACCTAATGAGTGTGTGATCACCATTCCCTTGCCAGTGGTGAGAATTCGTCACTCGCCATCCTCCTTAGGGCATAAAAGCGTTAGCCATGGCACGATCACCGAAGCCGTAGGTTTACCCTGTGATCTAGCTATGGTAATGTGTGATCCCGAATGGAAAGTCAAGATGGAGATCGAGATTGTTCTATTTATCCATCGCCCCCATGAAGACTTTTCTGATTTGCTCAGTCGCTGGCGTCATACCCAAGTGTTACTAGACAAAGACTATGAATGGCTAATGCCTCCTGGCTATCAACACATTCTCAGTGATGGCGTAAACCGTATCTATCCCCTGTTTGTGGTGTTCCCAGAGACACCCCAACGGATTCAGCGAGGCTTACTAGGGGCTAGTCTACCATTTGTGCTGCAAACGACCGATGCTATTAGTCTGGAACAGGAGGAAACATCAGACAGCTGCTCCAGCAAAAGTCCACCAGCTTAGTTTAATAATTTGGGGAGATAGGGAGGTGGGGAGTTTGGGAGATGGGGAGATATTTATTAAGGGTAATTATCAGGAAATTATTTTATTATAGCGTTTTTTAGAGCTATAGACAGAAGAGGGCTCGCCCAAAGGTGGTGCGTTACGGGGCG
>NZ_JAAHIE010001249.1:0-1352 GCF_010671945.1 Moorena sp. SIO4E2 | reverse complement strand
GTCTCCGCAGGGGTGGGGCTTTCACCCACATCCAAGAAATAGTTAGGAATTTTTGAGGTTTTTGACCTCGCGATTCCCCCAACTTATACCCTCTATTTAGAGGTTCCTAGTTGGAACGAGCCGCACCGTTGTCGCGCATCTGTCGATTGCGTTTTTCAGTCAGTGAAGCAAGTTGGTCATCCCAATAATCTTGAGCTTTTCCCTTCTTGAGCTCAGCCACACGTTTGTTGTACCGCTGGTTTTGGGATTTAACTTTTCTCCCATTCAGAATGAAAGATTTTCCTGTTGTTGACACACAAGTCAACCAGTTGTTCAGACCAGGGTCAATTCCCAACGCTTCATCTGTAGGTTGAACCTGTTCAGGAGCTGGTCGTTCATAGACGAACTCTAAATACAAACACCCATTCCTTGGGACGAATCGATACTCTTTTATCGCTTTGTGGTCAATATTAGAAGGCATAGGGAGCAGGAAATGGTCAATCCCAAACCAAGCTTTAACTTGTTTCCCTAATGTGAACTTGAGCTGACCTTTTACCAGTTTTACCCACCGAGCCGGATAATTGACAACGGCCAGACCTCCTTTTTTTCTATAACTTGGAACCCTGGGTTTATTGGCTAGTTGACCTTTATTGTATAGCTTACTCAAAGCTTTATACGACTTGAAGGACTCGATTACTCCGTGCAACGTCTGTTGAGCGCACGCTGACCTCATTGCCTTGAAATGAACATTAGTTTTCATTATCTTGTCCAGATCAGCGTTTGTAAGGTATTTACCTGCTTTGAACAATATTTGACGACAATAGTAGATTCCACAGTTAGTTAACTTATTAGCTTCTGAACAGATAAATTCTAGTATTGCTCTGTTCTCAGGTGTTGTAGTTATTAAATGCTGTTGACAACCGTACATACCGCATCGACCTTTTGCTATGCTATCTTAATTATATACTACCGTAATTAGGATGTCAACATGTCAGAGAAAAAGAGAAGAGTAGGCAGACCCAGCATTTATGAGGAGAGCAAGAAGACTTACAGTGTAAAGGCTACAAAACTAGCCTGGGAAAATATAAAGAAGATGGCAGAGTCTTCTGGGTTGAGTTTGTCTGAGTTTATTGAGTACCTAGGCAGGAACGGAAAGGTCCCTTGAGCGCTAGCGCCGGGATAAATCAAGGGGAAGCTCCACGCCCACTCAATGAATTAAGTGGCTAACTCTCGCTTGATTCTCTACTGTTTGAATTAATGATTTTACGAATTTTGGCCTGATGTTAAAGGGACAGGACGGTCGAGATGATGGAGACCCTCAAGTCTGCCATCCCCTTAAGGCCGGGTCAATTTGGATTGAGCACTCGAAAGAC
>NZ_JAAHIE010001248.1:0-1352 GCF_010671945.1 Moorena sp. SIO4E2 | reverse complement strand
TTCTTGCTTCTACGGGGTCTTGAGAAGCTCTGTATCTTTTTTTCAGTTCACCATTACTCAGATGGTCAGCTAAATAAGCTTTTTTGGGCATTTGACATTAGAATTTTGTATTAAGTCTATTATAACCGGATTTGGTATTAATATCCAATAAATAAGCATTCAGCTGATAGCTGAATGCTTGAAAATGTTACTAATTTTTAATTTTTACCAATCAACTTTCAACCTGTTAACCTTCAACCTGTTAACCTTCAACCTGTTAACCTTCAACCTATTAACCTTCAACCAAATAACCTTAAACCCTCAATCCCCAGTAATGGACAAACCATCAACCCAGATTTTTGGACAGACTCCACCAGAGGTCAACTCAGCCTCTTTTTCCACATAAATAATGGATTTCAGCAGTTCCCGAAAATCTCCGGCTACGGTTGCGGAATCAATACTAGTTAATTCTCCTTTATTCACCATCCAACCATCAAAGGGTAGAGAAAAGGAACCTTCGAGTGCTTTAACTCCTGCATGAAGCGCATTCACTTCATCAATCCAAATCACATTCTCCGCTTGGTCTAAGCTGTACTCTTGTTCAGCAGATTGACCAGGAAAAACATGATAGAAATTAGGGCTAACTGTAACTTTAGCTCCAATATTTGCATGACCTGTTGGTTGAGCATTCAGGCGTTTCGCGGTGCCAGCACTGTGCAGAAAACTGCTTAACACCCCTTCTGTAATTATCGGTACTCGACGAGTAGGGGTTCCTTCTCCATCAAAATAGACCGGTGCCACATTCTCTGGATGTAGCTCATCATCACAGACAGAAAGCAGAGGAGAAGCAATTTGAGTACCTAGAAACTCAGGAGTCGAGAGGCTTTGCTTGTCTAGAATATTCTGAGCATTAAATAAATTAGAAAAAGCATTCAGTAAACTTAGGAAAGCTTCGGGAGAGAACACTACCCGATATTTACCGGACTTAACTTTCTCATAGTTCAAGTGACTGATGGTTTTCTCAGCAGCTTCTTGCAGACAAGTCTGAATATCCAGAGTTTCTAACCCTTTACTAATCTTATAGGCACCAGCACTACGGGGCTTTTTCCCTTCTTCCTCAGTTTTGGTATAAAGATAAATGGAAGCAGAGGAACTAGCTTGCTGGCGCAATGCCCCATCACTATTGAGATAAAAGCGCTCAACATCCCGTTGAGATAGTCCATTGTAAGGAACTCCGGCAATAGCCGAGTGAGCTTCCAGTAACTTTTTCTCTGAATCCAGTAGGGTTTCTACTAATTTAGATACTGGCTGTTGAGGCACTTGATTATTGGGAATCTCTGGAATCGATACCGTTGATTCAGGGCTAAAGTCTG
>NZ_JAAHIE010001247.1:0-1355 GCF_010671945.1 Moorena sp. SIO4E2 | reverse complement strand
AAGTCTCATTTGCTACATCCAAGCCCCCGTTGGTCCCCCAATTTTGGGGGACTTTTAGAAGCAAATTGACTCTTGTTCCCCCCAAAGTTGGGGGGCTAGGGGGGCAAAATTCAGTATCAAAAAACTTGGGAGATATCCTCTAAGGCAATACCTGCTGAATGCTGAGGGCTAATAGCCGATTTTTAAGTATCTATAAACGTAAGCATTCAGCCGTCAGCCGTCAGCCGTCAGCCGTCAGCCGTCAGCCGTTCGCGTAGCGTGGCCAACGGCCAAGGCTCACCCTTGGCCTTGGCCAATAACTGATAGCTGAATGCTGATGGCTAATGGCTGATAGCGGAATGCTTACCTATAAACTTATCTGGCTAACCACCAAGAATTATGCAGCAAATTTTCAATGGTGGCTCTCCCACAGGATTTACCCACCAAGACTCTTAAGTCCCCATCTTACCCCTATCCCGACAATCTTCTGTTCCCTAGGCAACACTTCTGCCTATTACCAATTACCAAGCTTCATGGATAAATTGAATAAAATTATTGGCTTCTCTAGGACTGATACTAACAAAAATAACCAGATAAATAATTAGCATTAGGCTTAATGTATTGAACTCTTTCATTTCTAATTTCCTCAGATTAGTTAGTGATTGACTTAGTGATTGACTGTAAGCATTCAGCTGTCAGCTGTCAGCCTTTGGCCGTAGGCTACGCTACTTGAGGTGCCGTCAGCTTATGCCTATAGCGCATTAGCTGATAGCTGATAGCTGACAGCTGATAGCTGATAGCTGGCAAGGGTAGCTTTTCAACTAGCCCGTTAGACCTAGACTGAATCCTGAAATTGCTGTAGTTTAGAACTCTTCAACTTCCTCTAGTTTCGTTGCTTTTTCAGGTTTTAACAGTACCCTTGTGGGTACTCTTAATCCTGGAACTGTAAGCTTTAGGACTGTCATTACTTAAAATTACAATTTCTACCCAAAGCTAGCTATACAGGAGTTTTTCCCGATTCCCGATTCCCGATTCCCGATTCCCGATTCCCGATTCCCGATTCCCGATTCCCGTTCCCCTCCTGGGAGGGGTTAGGGGTGGGTTCCGATTCCCGATTCCCGATTCCCGATTCCCGATTCCCGTTCCCCTCCTGGGAGGGGTTAGGGGTGGGTTCCGATTCCCGATTCCCAATTCCCGATTCCCGATTCCCGATTCCCGTTCCCCTCCTGGGAGGGGTTAGGGGTGGGTTCCGATTCCCGATTCCCGATTCCCGAACCCAATTGAGAACTGCTATATTGGGTGGCATGGGTGCCTACACCATTGAACTCGCTATCTGCCTAGCTTATAACTCCCTTGGATTGTGCGGTCGTTTTCTT
>NZ_JAAHIE010001246.1:0-1356 GCF_010671945.1 Moorena sp. SIO4E2 | reverse complement strand
TCCTGATGGTAAGAGCTTGGGATGCCTGGATGACTCCAATGATGGCTTAATCACAGTAACACTGACTGGAACCGCTGTTGCTGAAGGAAAACTCACAGCCTACGCGCGTTACACCTGCTGTCCCCAAGATTTCCAACCCGATCGCCGCCCCTTTGTTTCCATTGCCGATGGACTTAGCAACTTGGTGAAGCGTGAAGAAGTTTTAGAATCTGACTTCATTGGCAATTGGCCCGAAACGGAAAAAGACATTGCCGATCTAATGCAGCGAGTCCGCGAGACAATGGAAGCCTCCAATCTAGATCATCAAAATTTGCGCTCCAAGCTTGGAAATGAGGCGTTTTCAGGGAATCCCGATGAGCCATTCGACCCTGTAGCTCCCCGACCGGGGCATCCTTTACCTTTAACCGAACTAGGACGGATGAACCACGCTCGTTTCCTAGCCTATGAAGTCTTTAAGCAACGTTTAGGTCAACGACCTGAGTTGTTTAAACAATGGATCCGGAACCCCCTAGCGGAACCCCAGCCCTATGACACTCAAATGCCAGCGTTAATGAGGGGCTCAGACTCTGCTCCCATGTACATCACCCAGCGACAGTACTATCTCATGCAGAAGTGGTTGGAAATTGTTAAGAATTCTTTGGAAAATGGAGATGTATGAGCATGAGTAACCCTTCAATGCCATCTCCCTCGGTCACGGTTTTAGAGGACTCCTCTTGCCCAGAACCAGAATTGTCCCAAGACTTTCGTCTGTTTGAAAGTAGTCTTGGTCAACATCTGTTTGTGGTTGATGGCTCAAGAATTTTCGATCTGGATGCAGCCACAGCAGAGTATCTTCGAGTTCTGCTCAATAACGCAAACGAGGAGACAACCTCTAAGGCTGACGAAGTCCGTAGCGTTTTTTCTATGCCCAGCGGTCAACCCGCGATCGCGCCAACACCTTTGTCACCTCCTCCCCTGCGCTCCCTCTCCCTTAATGTGGCTCAAAGCTGCAATCTCGGTTGTAGGTATTGTTATGCTGATGAAGGGGGATTTCTGGGAAAAGCTCAATTCATGGCTCAGGATGTTGCCGAACAAGCCGTTGATCGCCTTATAGCCGAAGCTGAGCCTAATGTCGATTTAGTCGTGGGTTTTATGGGGGGAGAACCCCTACTCAATCACCAGTTAGTACATCATATTGCTGGCTATGCTCGCCGCCGAGGCCAAGAAAGCCATCATAAGGTGCGATTCTCGATTACCACCAATGGGACACTGATTACCTCTGAGGATGCAGCATTATTTTCCGAGTATCGATTTAATGTGTCTTTGAGTTTGGATGGTCCTCAAGATATTAATGATCGATTGCGACCAACCCCTAAA
>NZ_JAAHIE010001245.1:0-1357 GCF_010671945.1 Moorena sp. SIO4E2 | reverse complement strand
ACACGAGTCATATACGCTTTGATTAAACCAAAGCAAAAGCATAATCTGGGAGTACTGGCAGAGATTAAAGACAAATATTATAAATGGCTAAACTTGTACACCCAATGCCGAATTTACTGGGAATTAAATCTGATTGCCAATTTCTTATCGCGGATGACTTCTTTCTGTGAAGAAACATTACATAAGCTGATGGGAGAATTAGGTGAAAATTATTTTAATAAAAACAAACCGAATAACTGGGTTTTAAATAGAGAGAAAATAGACGAAGAACTTGTTGATTATTTGATAACTAAAGAAACTTTTAACACTGAAGAGCTTAAGGGCTGGAAAGCTAAACAAAAAGGAGACCGTGATTATAAATTGAATAATCGGTTCAAGCAGCGTAACTTCGTAGATGCCCTGATTCAGTTTCGAGGAGACTCCAAGGAGATAGAACTTTGGCAGACTATTTTTCAATCACTCAAGAAGCTTGACTATTGGGTCGAAAAAAGAAATTACATGATTCACAGTGCCAAGGGAGTCTCAAAAGCAAGAATGTCTGAGATACTGGATAAAGACCGTAAAGCAGGCATTAAAAATGCTCTGGTGGCTTGTGAAAGCGACCAAATTCTAGAGGAAATCATGACTATTAATCGCCTAACTTGTAAACTTTTAAATAAGCCTGAAAATTATTTTGTTTATCTTAATGGTCGTTATTATATCTATTCTGATGTTAAGGATTTTGTGATCAAGAAGCTAATGACAGACTGTTTATAGTAATTGGAATTTTCACCTCCAACCAATTGCAAAAACGAGGAGAGGCTGGTATTTCAAGCTGAAAATTAATCTTGTTCAATACACCCCCAGTCAAGGGTTTTATCCTTAACTGGGGGTTATTGTTGTTTGGATTAATTTATCTGGTTGAGGGAGATGGTATATGGCTACGCGGAAGGCAAGAGGCAAGAGGCAAGAGGCAAAAGTTTATTAAAACAGCGCAGGTGCGCTTTCCGTTGGCGAATTAAATTCGCCACGGGTCGCATTTTTTCAGCTTTTATCAATTTCCTAACCTTAATGCGTAGTGCTATAACAAGTCTACAGTCTGTATTCTACATTCTTAATTATACATTCTCTATTCTACAGTCTGTATTCTACATTCTCTATTATCTGCGGTTTCCATTAATTCATCTCCTTAACGGAGATTGTAACCTACGTTGCCAATGATGAACAAATTTGGGTTTATTTAAGTTTCCATTAATTCATCTCCTTAACGGAGATTGTAACCTCCAAGATAAAGCTTTGGGAGTCCGATAGATCTGTTTCCATTAATTCATCTCCTTAACGGAGATTGTAACCTATGGGGTTGATGGCATTGGGTTTA
>NZ_JAAHIE010001244.1:0-1357 GCF_010671945.1 Moorena sp. SIO4E2 | reverse complement strand
AATACTATTCCGCAATAGTATTTTAATTATGATTGTCGGTACAACACAAGCTGCATCTCTGCTGGGTATATCATCTCAACGACTGCGGATGCTATTAAGTAAAGATCGCATCAAAGGAGCCAAAAAAGTTGGTCGGTTTTGGCAGATTCCATTATATGATGGTGTGCCAGTGGTCACCGAAGGTCGTAGGGGACCAAAAGGTACATGGAATCAGGAGAAGCATGTCGGAGCTACCTATATCCACGTTAATGAGGAAGCGTTAAAGAGCAATCACAAGAACCAGACATCTTTGCCAGTGTTTACTGTTAAACGGGGTGAGCGGACTCATTACTGTCATGAGGTAGAAATAGCAGGAGCCTGCCGACTGGTTTATCGACCATTACAAGCTGAGTCTATGAGTGATTCGGTGTGGCTCCAAGTTGAGCCTAATGTTCTAGTGACTACTAAAGTGTTTACTGGTAGTGAGAACCTCGACGATAAATTAGAGGAGTCTCAAGATAGCCTTGACGCAACAGTTTAATTAGTTAGTTAGATTAAGGCCATTGCTGAATCTTAGAATCAATAGGAGTAGAGTGGGCATCCTGCCCGCCCGAAAACATCCCCGAACGGGCAAGATGCCCATTCCACAAAACTATTAAAATCATTCCATTATTAAGCAAAGCCAAATTAAGAGCTATTTTTCAATAACTCTTGCTACCTATACCTTTAAGGTCAAGCTTGCATTAAAAAGCAACCGCCAAGATTCAACAAACCTGTAATCAAACCACCAATAATCACTCCTTTCATCAATTCCCATCGTCCTAGCAATCTTAGCACAACTAAGACTGGGATAACATAGACTAACTGAGCGATACCAATCATAGACAATATAATAAAATAAAACAGACCATCATAACCTGTAGAAAAGTGTAGATAAATACTTAAACAAATAATACCTATTACTAGATTGATCAAAATAACGACTAAACTGCCGATTACAATAGGATTTGCCTGATTACTGTTGCGCATATCACAAACCTCAAGAATGGTTTAGAGCAAGTCCGGTTAATCATTACTCATTAATAAGTTCTCAAATAGTACCAGGTTTTTGGTAATGGTTAATGGGTATAGCAGTACCCGATTGAGAACGGGTGTATCTCACTTTTGTAAATGTTGTATAGGGTGCGTGATAAGACGGGCTCGCCCTCATTTTCCCGGTCGCCAGTGTTGGGACAGCCCGACTGGGAATGAAACGGGCAAGATGCCCGTTCCACCAAGATGCCCGTTCCACCAAGATGCCCGTTCCACCAAGATGCCCGTTCCACCAAGATGCCCGTTCCACCAAGATGCCCGTTCCACCAAGATGCCCGTTCCACCA
>NZ_JAAHIE010001243.1:0-1359 GCF_010671945.1 Moorena sp. SIO4E2 | reverse complement strand
GTTCAGCATTGGTTGGTGCCTCACCAATTCCGTTTTCTGATGCGCCAATCTTGGTAACGATGCAAACGGTAATGATTGCTAACATCACCAGCATTTTTGGATTAACGGTTGAAAGAGCTTTTCTGGGCATGGTGATATCTGCTCTTGGGGGTACAGGAGGAGTGACTGCAGTGGGTAAAGTAATTGTCGCGAATTTACTCAAAATGATTCCTGGTGCAGGCACTGTTCTTGGTGGAGCAATATCAGGCTCAACGGCAGCAGCACTAACTTTGGCTCTTGGTCTATCTTATATTGAAGCTCTGAAGATTTATGTTAAAGCTCAAATTGATGGTAAGGAAATACCCCTTTCTGAGCTGGCGAAAATTATCATTGAACAATATAAATATTATGCGGGAACAGGTAAAAAAAGCTTGAGGGATCAGGAATTACCGCCTTCAGATTAGGGGAGGTTTCCGACTCCCGATTCCCGATTCCCGATTCCCGATTCCCGACTCCCGACTCCCGACTCCCGATTCCCTACTCCCTACTCCCATCATTTAAATATGATAGAGATTACTCACCATTAGTTTACTGTTTTGATCGTTGATAAATCGCTGGATAAATTCGGGGATTTCTTTATTGTGATTAGGATAGACAATGGATTGCCAACAATAGGATAATTGACCAATTTGGAATAACCGAAATGCTAAATCTAGATCGGCTCCCTCGGGAATTGTAATAGTTTCTTTAAATCCACCAATTTGTTGAAGTGCTTTTTTCCAAATCAGGGCATTGGCTGTAATTAATGATTCTGGTCTACTGATCTGGCACTCTTCAATCATGGTTAAGGGAATGAATCTTTCTTGACCGTCATAAAAGTTTGATAATAAATCCTTGCCCCATGCTTTCACATTACCTGCATAGCCTATTGAGCCATTTTTAGTATTAAGATAGCCTTCGATAAATGATTCAGATGGAAGACAGTGGCTATCGGTAAATAAAATCCAATCTCCTTTGGCATAGTTGATGCCTACGTTTCTGGCAGAGGCCACATCATTTTTTGAGCATTTCAGTAATCTGATCGAAAGATTATTACCTTGGAAGTGTTGAGCGATAGTAATTGGTCGCCTGGAGTTATTATCAACTATAATAATTTCTTTTGGATAGATGTGGGGATTCTGGGTGTTAAAAAATTCAGTTAAAAATAAATCCAGTCCTTCTTGATTATTCCTAACGGGAATAACGATTGATATATCAGATGCTTTAATTTTTAAGGGTACAGTAAAATCGGAGTAATTCTGGGGCGTAGAATGAAGTTTGTTGATGAAAGTCATAGGATTACCTCAATTGTCTGGATTAGAGTTCTGCCAACTGACTAGA
>NZ_JAAHIE010001242.1:0-1361 GCF_010671945.1 Moorena sp. SIO4E2 | reverse complement strand
GATCGCCTTGACCAGATAATTGAGGTGATTGAACAGGAAGATTGGTCGAGTCTGGAAACAATCTTTGAAACTACTCACGTAGCGCGGAAAAAATTTGTTTCCTGAGTTTGTTTAGTTTGTTATTGAGCTTAAGTTTTTATAACCTTTTTATCCGCTCCTCTTCTTGTCTCTTAGACTCAATTGCATATTCATAGAATTTTTCCCAGCTCCAATTATTGACTATTTCTAAGGAGATAGTTTGACCAGACATGAGTAAGATGTACTGATAGCCAGATTCCTTTTCTGCAACATCCGCAATCAGGGAGTTACGAACATCTTTTCCTAATTTTTCTGCTGCTTTCTCCCACCAAAGCTGACAGGGGCTCTTGAATTTGGGGTTGTCCAAGTACTCATTAGACCATGACTTAGGTGTCCACTGTTGGTTAAGGGCTTTTATAAGGAAAGCACTTGGATATTCAAACTTTTCGTAATTATTTTGTTTCCAAATCCAGTAAGAGATAGTTGTTTGGAAGGCGGGCTCCATACCCTGAGAGCAACCGATCACAGCAGCCTGGACATCTTCCCTGTCAAAGTCTACCCCGATATAAGCTAAGGCGTATTTGTACTGCTGGAAAATTTCCTGAGTTACAGGGTCTACTTCCAAATAGTCAACCTGGCTTGGATTCCACATGATTGGGACACCAAAAATCTCTCTACTTTTACTTTTATATTAAATTCATAAAGTCTGTTTTTCAGAATTTACGACCTAGCAATATCCGATTATGAAATTCCTGATTGACTGACAAAAGTTATTCCGGAGCATATTGGTAAGTGAGTAATTTTAATTTACCCAATATAGTTAGTTGAGGAAATAATTTGCCGTTCACCTAGCGCGACCTACGATCAATCCCTGGTTGTGTAATAATTTGAGGAGCAACGAAATTGAAAAATGTCTAACTAGTCTGACCCAAGATACATACTATCACAATTAATGGACAAAAAAAAGGCAAATTACCAATTACCACAGCACTAACTATTTCCAATCCCTTGACCTCCTAACCAACCCGTTGTCCAAGCACTCTGAAAATTAAATCCCCCAGTAATTCCATCAATATCCAGAATTTCCCCAGCAAAGTAAAGACCTGGACATTGGCGGCTTTCCATAGTCTTGAAATTCACCTCTTTGAGACTAACACCACCACAAGTAACAAACTCTTCCTTAAAAACCCCTTTACCTTGAATCAAATAGCGTCCCTGAGTCAGTTCTTGAACTAACTGATGTACGGTTTTTTTCGATAACTCAGCCCAACGGTTTTGTGCTCCCACTCCCACACTAGTCACTAAGCTCACCCAAAGGCGCTTTGGGATAGGAATAGGACAAC
>NZ_JAAHIE010001241.1:0-1362 GCF_010671945.1 Moorena sp. SIO4E2 | reverse complement strand
GCCCTAAATCAAATAAATCAATCAGTTTACCTCGTTCTTGCTGGTCTTCGGTATTTCTAAATGCTGGTCTAAGTTTTGGAGACAGCAAATCGCTAACCGACTGCCAACCTACTTCAAAATTACCCTTAAACCATTCCAGTAAGTTCACGACATTTGATTCTAGCTCTGGTAATGGCTCTGGTAATTGCTTAATTAACTCCTCAAGAGAATCGATTTTACTAATCTCCAAGCTTCCTCCCAGTGCAGTTTTGGCAAATCCTAGCAGTTTAGCTTGATTGTTTGGTTGATTAATTTCTACCACGACATAACCAACTCGCTCTTGGCGACTTTCTGGTGGGATGTCACAAACTAGGTCACCAGGTAAAACAGGACGACATTCCAATTTTCCCCAACCTTTAACCATCAAGTCGGATACATTCATTAGCGATCGCAAGGCTGGATTGCTGCTATCACTTGCTGCTAAATCAGTTTCTACTTCCATACACTGTAAGTAGAAATTTACCGCATAAACTGCTAATGTATTGAGGTAAACGTCTTGAGCTTTATCCGGTTCGTGCTGTTCCTGACTAAAGGTTTCTGCTAGTTGATACCAATCTCTGGTAATAGGCACAGAAAATGCTAATTTTTCCGTTAAGTTATTCATGGTTACTCTCTAAATAAATTGAATCTTATTAGTCAGTTATTCCTGCAAGTATTCCTTAAACTTGTCAGCAAAATACTTGCAACAGCGCCAGTAGAAACTTTGCACCGTTGACGCTTGCTTTGGCTTTAACCCAACTGCTACAGCAGTCTGTTGCCAACTCTTCCGGTCTAGATATAAAAGAGCAATAGTTCTGAAGTTGGCTTTAGGATGTCCTTTAACGTGTTTGCTGGCAAACAGCCCATCAGAGTCTTCTTCAATACACTGACGTATAAGCTGTGAAGGTAACGGAGTGTCTTCTGGTTGGGCAACGGTATCTAAATAGGTCATACCTGATTGATTGACTTTACCCCCATCGGAAGAGTTTATTGGTGCATCTAGTGAGTACTCCTTTCCCCCTTTGGTATGTCGTTTTTTGGCATCAATCAACCGCCACTTGAGGACACTATTAATCCAGTTAATCACCGGACCTCTGGGTTCATAAGTGTCAATTTTTTTGAACACATACAACCAAGTCTCTTGAAGTGCATCATCGTAAACCTCCTGAGGGGTGTCATATCTCCTGCGAGATAATCTGCCAGATGCTTGAATCATATGAATCAGCCGGGTCAGGGCTAGACGACGGCCACGGCTTTTTGGGGGATGCTTTTGAGCTTCCAAAGCTAGCTGTTGTAGTCGTTCCTCCAGTTCGTTCATGGGTTAACTCCATCTCAATCCATCTC
>NZ_JAAHIE010001240.1:0-1363 GCF_010671945.1 Moorena sp. SIO4E2 | reverse complement strand
ACCTCTTGCAACAGGAGCAATGGATCGTTGATGGATTTGGCTCACTCGATACCGTGTGGCAACGGCTAGATGTAGCCGATACCCTGGTCTATCTCGATATGGCTGTGCTGCGACATTACTGGTGGGTGACAAAGCGATTGGTTAAAAGTCTTTGGGTGCCACCGGAAGGCTGGCCTGAAAATAGTCCCCTACTAAAAGGCACACTGAATTCCTATAACACGATCCGGCTGTTTGACACTCCCCATAGCTAGAAGCTAGGGGATTCTCGGTTCAACGAGTCAACTTGCTCAACCAGGTCGGAACCAAGAAGAGTAGAGGTCGATTCTCCCCGAGCGTTTTGGAAAGTTCCCGTGTGCCCCACGGTACTTAAGGCTCTAGTTAGGATGTTTTTGGCGGCATTATGGTCGCGGTCTAACCGGCACCCACATTTGCAGACATGGGTTCTAGTTGACAATGACTTCTTGACTACTTCGCCGCAACTAGAGCAATTTTGGCTTGTATAGGCAGGGTTAACTGCAACAGTTATTCTGCCAAACTTTTGACCAAAATACTCTAGCCATTCTCGGAACTGATACCAACCTGCATCATTAATAGACTTGGCGAGACAGTGGTTTTTGAGCAAGTTCTTAACCCTTAAATCTTCGTAGGCGACCAGGTCGTTAGACCGGATTACGCAACGCGCCAGTCTCTTGGCATGTTCTTCACGCTGCCTACTTATTTTAAGGTGCTGTCTACCTAGTCTGTTAATCGCTTTTTTGCGATTGGATGAGCCTTTCTTTTTCCGAGAAATTCTACGTTGATAAAACTTTAAACGTTTTTCCCCTTTTCTATAAAACCTGGGATTTGGTTCTGAACATCCATCAGAGTCAGTGTAAAACTCTTTTAGACCTACATCTAAACCAACGGAGAAACCTGTAACTTCCAACTGTTCTGAGTCATCTACTTTGACGCAAAACTGGACGTAATATCCATCAGCTTTTTTGACTATACGAATCCGTTTTATTAGCTTTTGTTCGAAACGCCACAAGTCCCAGGTACCTTTGAGCTTGACCTGTCCGATTCCTTTTTTATCGGTAAACTTTATCGACTTCTTATCTGGGGACAGTTTCCATCCAGATTGCTTATATTCGACTGACCTAGAATACTTTTTAAAGCGAGGATACCCTTTCTTTCCAGGAACCTTTTTCTTGCAGTTGTCAAAAAATCGCTTGATAGCACGCTCTACGTTTTCAACAGAAGCTTGACAAGCATGACTGTTGAGGTCTTTGACAAACTTAAATTCATCCCTTAACTGAGTGTTGTACCGGTAGAGTTCTTTCTTCCCTGTCCCGCGATTGTCCATCCAGTACCGAAGTACCTTGTT
>NZ_JAAHIE010000124.1:0-15944 GCF_010671945.1 Moorena sp. SIO4E2 | reverse complement strand
AAGGTTGAAGGTTGAAGGTTGAAGGTTGAAGGTTGAAGGTTGAAGGTTGAAGGTTGAAGGTTGAAGGTTGAAGGTTGAAGGTTGAAGGTTGAAGGTTGAAGGTTGAAGGTTGAAGGTTGAAGGTTGAATAAAAAATATGCCAGTTAACTGTTGCTTGACTTATAGCATTTTTGGCGTTGCTAATTGATTTTTGATTTAGCGATCACTAACTTGAAGTTATACCTGAATTCAGCAACGCCCATCGCTTTTGCTATCAATTAAGTTTCACATCTCAAATTCGAATTATATATTATAGCTAGTCAACGGATAGCTAGTCAACGGGGTGCAACTTGTTTTCCTTCCTGAATTTGCTCAGTGGGATGCAAGATGACTATTTCTCCTTCTCGAAGTCCTTGTTGAATCACTGCTTCAAGATTACTGCGCTGACTAATTATAATCTGACGTTTCTTCGCTTGGTTGTTTTCCACCACAAACGTACACCAAGTCTGGAAGTTGGAGCGCTGGATACTCCCTTGATGATCTGAAAATTGGTTACTTCCCTGTGTTCCCCCTGTTGCAGACACGGACAAATCATCCCTATTTTGTGCAATCGGGTCCAAGGAGCTATTTTGTTGTGAGTCGCAGCGGAAAATGGCACTTAAGGGAACGACTAGCACATCTGAGCTTTCCCAAACTACAATCCGTGTTTCTACTCGGTAGCGATCACCTAAAGGAATTGGGGAATCTACAAAATTAGCGATCGCATTCACTCGCTGTTCTTCTACCCCAAGAGCTGAAATTTTGGTAAAACCTGAGGGTTCGACGTACTTCACCTGAGCGTTTAGGGTGCGCTCTCCCCCCCAATGTTCAATGAACATTTTTGCTCCTGGCTTGACTTTGACCGCATCAGTAGAAAGCAAATCAACGACAATCTCTAGGTCGGCAGGATTTCCTAGTTCCAACAGGGGAGTTCCGGCTTCTACATATCGAGCACTTTCTTCTAGGACTCGTAGGACATAACCATCAATTGGGGAATGAATTTCGGCACGGGCTGCTTCATCGGCTAGCTTGGCAAGTTCAGCTTGAACACTGGCAATGCGAGCATTGTAGACATCAAGTAAATAGTCAGGGTCTCTCTGTTCGGCTTGGAGAATGGCACGGGCTTCTTTGGCTGCTACTACTTCAGCGGCCACACTGTCCACTTCCCGTCGTGCTGCTTCTAATTCCCTCTGGCAGGTAGTTTCTAACAATTGAGCTGTTTCGAGGTCTTTACGAGAGATTGCGCCATCAATGTATAACTGTTGGGAGCGTTGGCGATCGCGTTTTGCTTGCTCTAGTGCTGCTAATGCTTGCTGGACCCGAGCTTGAGCTTCTTGCTGTTGGGCTGCTGCTGACCGGATCCGGGCTTGAGCCTGGAATAAAGCTTCTGGTTTTGGTCGCTTGGTTGCTACCCCATCACGCTCTGCTTGCCATTGCCTTAGCCGTGCTTGAGCTTCTCGGACGTCTGCATCTAGAGGAAGGCGGTCAATTTGGGCAATTATTGCCCCTTGTTTAATTTTATCTCCTTCATCTAGTTTAATCCTCGCCAGCCGACCGGCAACAGGAGCTGAAACTACGAAGCGGGAGCGGATACGGGTCTTTCCCTCTCCATCCACTGTTACTTGCAAACTACTGCGTTTAACTTCGGCTAGATCAACCCGAATCGGTGCAGGACGAAATGCTAGGACAACTACTGTGATGATGCCAACTCCAACCATAAGGTAAGTTAGCCGTTGAGGAAGGTGCTTCATGAAGTGTCTAAAATCGCGGAATTGATTTTGCGATCGCAACAGTATTTAATTACTACTATTTAATTACTACTATTTAATTACTGCTATTACTTTTTTACTGTTCCATAGCTTGTGTTAGTTACGGGTGCATCTCCTAAAAGCTGTTTGACCTGATGGTGCGTTACGGGGCGGGCTGTTTCAACCAGGAACGAAGAGGCGGAAAATCAGGGCTAGCCCGCCCCTAACGCACCCTACGCAACATTTCTAAAAGTGAGATGCACCCTTAGTTACAACATGCAAACTAAGCTGAATACAAAGGAATCAGCAGGCTCCGCACTGATGTAACTATCACCATGTTGATGCTTATTCCCTGGTTTTCAAAACAGCGATTAAGTCCAGACGATTCAGCTTTCTGCGGATAATTAACCCAGAACATAATGCTGCTACTATTACGATAACAAATGTAAAAGCATAGGTATCTTTAGTAATAATTAAGGGAAAACGGTAAAGTTCAGAATTATAGGCAACAGACATTAAAGCAGCTAAACCGTATCCGAGTCCAAAACCAATTGGAAGGGCGAGTAGGGTAAGAATAACTTGTTCACCTAGGAGAATAAAGGCAATTTCAGCACGAGTGAATCCCATAATCCTGAGACTGGCTAATTCTCGTCCTCTTTCTGATAGGGCAATCCGTGCTGAGTTATAGACTACGCTGAAGGTAATAATGCAGGCAAAAATTACTAGTACTGCTGTGAAGACTCGCAGAAGTTTAGCACTAATTTCCTCAAAGCTTTCTAGGTTGGCTTCACGGGTGGCAATACCGGTAATGGCCGGTAGACGTTTGAGGCGATAGTAAAGCTGACTAGCAAGGTGAGGATCAACGGAGAGGTAAGCACCAGAAATAGTTTGTCCTTCTCGCATCAGTCGGTTGAGGGCATGGATATCCATATATGCTGAGACACCGAAGAGTTCATCCACCAAGCCGACTACAGGAACTTGACGCACGGGACGGCTTCCTTCCAGGACTTCCACGGTTAGGGTATCTCCAGGAGTAACACCTAGGATTTCGGCTAGTTTGGTAGTCATGACAACTCCGTCTGGGGGTAGATGCACGGTGTACCAATTCTTGTCTAGCAGACGGCGGAATTCTCCGGCTGGGTCGATTCCAGTTAAAGCACTGCGATAGGTATGATGGTCAAAGCGTAAACGTACTGGTACGATGCGGAATGGTTCGGAACGAATCACTCCTGGTAAGTGAGTGATTTCGTAACGGGTACGTGCGGGACGGGGTTGATTAAAGATAATGGTGAGATCTTCCCGTTGTACTTGGCGGAATTGAAAATCCATCAGGTATGTCAGTGCATCTCCGATGTACAACCCAGTCAGGAGAATTGCTACAGCAACAGCTATTCCCATAATGGATAGGAAGGCTTGGATGGGCTTGCGTTCCAAATTACGGAGGATAATACCACCGGCAGGGGATAAAAACTGCTGTAGACCTAGCCGTTCAATAATGATAGGTTTGAATTGAGCTGGGGGTTCGGGACGCATGGCTTGGGCTGGAGGAAGGGAAATTGCCCGACGTACCGCCATTAGTCCACCAATTGCTGCTGCGGTAAAGCTGACTAAGATGGCGGTGGCGACTAAGTCTGAGCTGACGTCATAGCGTAGTAGGGGAAAGCGAAAAAATTCAGCATAAAGTTGGGTTAGTCCATTGCCGAGCCAAAGACCAACTAGGGTGCCAAGGATACCTCCTACACTGACAATGGCAAGGACAAATTTAAGATAATGGATACCGATGGTTAGGTTACTGTAACCAAAGGCTTTGAGCACAGCAATTTGCTCCCGTTGGGTTCCGATTAGGCGAGAGAGGACAACATGCAGTAGGAAAGATGCGATCGCTAAAAAAATCGAAGGCATAAAAGTAGCAGAGACTTCCAAACTGCTGAGTTCATCTGCTAGAATTTGATGGGATAGCTGATCTTCCCTTCCATAAGCACCTAACCCACCGTAGCGTTCCAGTAATCGATCCAAACGGCTAATAATTTCCCTTTCTTGAGCCCCTGGAATTAAGGAAAGGCTGACATCGTTAAAGGCACCATCAAGGTCGAAGGCTTTACCCAAGGCTTCCCGACCTATCCAAACCACTCCAAATCGCCGATTATCTGGGAAGATTTCTCCAGCACCTCGCACTTCATAAACGTATTCTGGTGATAGGGCAATTCCTACTATTCGCAATTTTTCCCAACGTCCATTAATAATGGCACCCATGGTATCACCCAAGTTGAGTTGATTGGCTTGGGCGAAGGCTTCACTGACAAGTACTTCATCTCCTCGTCCTGGTTCAATATAGCGACCTTGACGAATAAATAAGTCGTTGAGTTTGGACTTACGACGCTCAGGAATTGAGATTAGTCTTCCTGTGGCTGGTTCTGTTAAACCAGGCACATCAAGGGTGACATCAACCACAATCCGAGTTTGGGTTTGGGCAATACCGGGAATAGCACCAATTTGGGATTTGAGGCTTTCTGGGGCGCGTTTGAGGGAAGCGAAAACTTGGGCAAAATGGTAGCGGTTGTAATATGTGTCTTGGATTAGTCGCAAAGAGCTATAGGCACTCCTGGCTAGGACGAAGCTAGCAATGCCACAGGCTACTACTAATGCGATCGCAATCACCTGACCTCGTAATTGCCATAGGTCACGTAAGAGTTTACGGTCTAGGGAATTCATGGAAGTCTAAGACCAACCGAAAATGTCAGGAACAGGCAAGATGCCCATTCTACAGGTGCGACCCGTGGCGAATTTAATTCTTAATACGGAAAGCGCACCTAAAAACTCTTAAAATCATTCCATTATTAAGCAACGCTCGATTTTTTATAACTGCTCTTCTTCTGTATAAAACAAAGCTTCACAAACTAATGTCAAGCCGAACAGACAGCAAACTAAGAAAGTTGTTAATAATATTGCTATCATAGCTCAACTCCTTGGGAAGTCTTTTACTTTGTGACTCCCTCTAGTTCTTTTATACCTCCGGTTTTCTATCGAGCTAGGTAATTTGATTCAATTCTTAATATACTCAATCGTTGACTTACCACTCTAAATCCTCAGGAGCAATCTTAGTCTGATTACCATGTACACTAATAATCTCACCACTACGCATGGTAATCACCCGATCTGCCATAGCCGCAATTCCAGCATTGTGAGTAATTACAGCAGTAGTTGTTCCCAATTCCTGATTGACTCGCTCCAATACATTCAATACTAGCTTACCGGTCTGAAAGTCTAACGCTCCGGTTGGTTCATCACATAGGAGCACTTGAGGACGTTTGGCAATAGCACGAGCGATCGCAACCCGTTGTTGTTCACCCCCAGATAATTGAGCCGGAAAATGGTTAAGGCGATGGTCGAGTCCCACTAGTCCCAAAGCTTCCCGAGGACGCATCGGACGAGGAGCAATTTCCGTCACCAGAGCAACATTTTCCTGAGCCGTCAAGCTGGGAATCAAATTGTAGAATTGGAACACAAAACCCACGCACTCCCGACGGAAGCGGGTAAGAGCACGATCATCAGCACTTGATAAATCACGATTATAGAATTTGACTTGTCCGAAGGAGGGAACATCAAGTCCTCCGAGAATATTCAGCAGAGTGGACTTGCCACTTCCAGACGGACCAAGCAATACTACAAATTCTCCTCCATAGAGGTCAATAGTAACTGATTTTAGTGCCTGAACATTCACCTCCCCCATCTGATAGGTTTTAGTCACGTCACGCACTTTGAAAATAGGTTCATTGTTCATATAGCGGTTGGCGACTTTACTAAGTAAATATTTCTAAGTTTTTAGGGAACAGGGAACAGGGAACAGGGAACAGGGAACAGGGAATAGGGAACAGGGAACAGGGAACAGGGAACAGGGAAAAACTATTTAGCATTCAATATAAGTGATTTATTATTGCCAATTGAAAAATTTAATCAATATTTTTTGTTCAATTTTGATAATCAAAATATCTGCAAATTGCTATAATTCATGATTGATTATTTCAAGAGTAATGACTAGATATAAATCCTAAATAAATTGTGACAATTATTGTCTACTATTCCCGATTCCCGATTCCCGATTCCCGATTCCCGATTCCCGATTCCCGATTCCCGATTCCCGATTCCCGATTCCCGATTCCCGATTCCCGATTCCGCTGTTCCCTGTTCCCTTTACTAGAGCCATTAAATCAATTAAATTGCTGAGCATAAAACCGAGCATAACGACCACCTTTTTCTAACAGTACTTCATGGTTTCCCGATTCAACAATTCGTCCTTGTTCTACTACCAGAATCCGATCAGCACGGCGCACTGTTGCTAATCGGTGAGCAATAATAAAAACAGTGCGGTCTTTCATAATCCGTTCTAAGGCTTCTTGTACTAAGGCTTCTGATTCTGAGTCTAAAGCGGAGGTAGCTTCATCGAGAATCAAGATTCTAGGATCGAGCAGTACCGCTCGTGCGATCGCAATCCGTTGTCGTTGCCCTCCCGATAAATTAATTCCCCTCTCCCCTACCCAAGTGTGATATCCTTGGGATAGTTTAATAATGAATTGGTGAGCATTGGCAATCTTAGCCGCTTCCTGAACAGCTTTAAAGTCAGGTTTTAATTGACCAAAGGCAATATTCTGAGCAATAGTACCTGAAAAGAGAGTGGTATCCTGGGGAACAATGCCAATCTGACGCCGTAGACTATTGAGGGTAATATCTTGAATATTGATCCCATCAATCAGGATTTCCCCAGATTGTGGATCATAGAAGCGGGGCAGGAGATTAACCAAAGTAGTTTTACCAGCACCCGAAGCGCCGACTAATGCGATCGCATCTCCCGGAGCAATTTCTAAATTCAAATTTCTCAGTACAGGCTCACCAGGTTGATAAGCAAAGCTGACATTACAGTATTCCACCCTACCCGTCGCTGGGGGTAAAACTATAGCGCTTGGCTTTTCCATTACCGTTGGCTCAAGGGCAAATAGTTCAAAGATGCGGTCTATGGATGCTTCTCCCTGTTTGAACTCATTATAGTTTTGGGTTAAGATGTTGATCGGATCAATCAACATGGCAACACCGATACCGTAGCTTACAAACTTGGAAGCCGTGAGGTTACCCTCAGCAATTTGCCATGCTCCCAACAATAATAGTAATAAGAAGCACAACGCTTCTAGAAAACCAACTATGGGAAACTGAATTGCTCTGAGGCGTTCAGCAGCATACTTGGCTTTGCGGTTGTTTTCCGCTTCTTGGCTAAATTTTTCGAGGGTATGGTCTTCTGCGGCAAAAGCTTGGATTAATCGAATCCCGCTAAACACTTCCGTCAGCATTGCGGACAAATCCGATATCCGATTTTGGCTGCGATGGGAGAATTTCCGGATCTGTTCCCCAAACCAACCAATCAACAAGCCCATCAATGGTGCAATAATTACTATGGCTAAGGTCAGTTCTGGATTAATATAGATGACAGCAGTTAGTACTACAATCAGTTGCAAGACACAAGGAATAAAATCACGAACAATTTTGTAAATCACCTCCCCAATCCGATCGAGATCTTCGGTGAGTCGGTAGGTAAGGTCACCAGTTCTAGCAGCTTCAAAGTAACCAATACTGAGGCGCTGCAAATGGTTAAAAACGTTTTGGCGTAAATGGAGGGCAATCTGTAGTGAAGCTTTTGCTGATAGGGTATATAAACAGTACTGCGCTATTTTCTGGGTCAGAAATACAACAGCAGCTAACCCAGCTAGCTGAAGACTCCTGACCAGTTTTCCCTGTCCGACCACAGCAAAAAAGGGCTCAGATAGCCAAAGGAGTAGGGGCCAGCAGACGGTGAATACTAATGTACAAACCAATGTCTGAGCCAGAGTTAAGCGTTGGGAACGAAGGTAAGGTCGCAGTTGCCAGTAACTAGAGTGAGGTTTCAAGTGTCAATCGGGAGAATGATGGCTTCTGTTTTAACCTATCACTTACGGTTAGCTGATGGTGACAAGCACCCCATTGGCCTGAGATGGTTCAAACCATGGCTCAAACAGTTGGGAATGAAAAACCTTAGTTGGTGGGCATTGGTGGCTAGGCTTCGTTGGAAGTGGTTTGGGATTTGCCCAGCAATGCCCACCCTACAGACTTCCCAAAATGCGATTGACCGTTCGCGCAGCGTCGGGCAAAGCCCGTGCATGTCACGCTTCGCGATTGGCCGTAGGCCACGCTTCGCGAACGCACTACGTTCTCTGTGACCATGACCATTATTGTGATATGCTGATCATTGGTTGGTATTCAAAGTCAGAACTACTGTGGCCTTAAAAATAATAATTTTATCTGTCTTCGAGCTTCAAGCCCCAAAAAGCATTTCACTCTCAGGTAACTCAGGATGTGATTAAACCACTGCACAAGACCATAGAAGCATTTAACACCAGATAATATGGATTTCCCAGGTTTAATAAATTTGGGCGTTATCAATCATTTTTATTGCCCCAGTTCAAGACCAGTCCCATTCAAGGCAATCCGATTACGCAAAAGTTGATTGGGCTAGTTAACATAACTTGGAATAGCTCTATTCCCTTTGGTTTCAAAATAAAGCGATGCAGAGGTGCGACCCGTGGCGAATTTCATTCTTAATGCGGAAAACGCACCATTACGGTCTTGGGGGTTCCCCCCACTCGCTATTGCCGTGGTTTCCCCCACTCGCTATTGCATCAAGACAGGAAATCAGAGTTGTGTCTAGGTTCAGGGCACCAAAGAGGATATCAAATGCATGTGATCAGCTATCGACGTTTGCGGGAATTTAGTGAAAAACACGCTGATTGCCATGATGCTCTCGATAACTGGTATAAGATTGCCAATCAGGCTACTTGGTCTAACTTAGTTGAGGTACAATCAGTTTTTAGAAAAGCTGAAGCAGTAGGAAATTTTACAGTTTTTAATATTAAGGGGAATAAGTACCGCTTAATTGTAAGTATAGATTATGAAAAGCATTTAATTTACATCAAGTATATTCTGAATCACGCAGAATACGACTATAATAACTGGAAGAATGACCCTTACTTTTAATCAAAAGCCATACAAAAAACTGTTAATTAAATATCAACCTAAAATGATTAAAACAGAAGAAGAGAATGAAAAAGCTTTAGCTTTTGTAGAAGAGTTGATGCACCGACCTAAACGAACACCAGAAGAAGATGAAATTTATGAATTGCTGATTACATTAATTGAAAAATTTGAACAAGACTATTACTCACCAGGGATTAGATCTGAGCCTCAGTCTATGTTACTTTTTTTAATGGATCAAAAAGACATAAAACCAGCGGATTTAGTGGGAATTATTGGCTCTAAAAAAACCGTTGATGACATCGTTAATGGAAAGCGAGAAATTAGCAAATATCAAGCCAAAACCTTGGGAGTTTTTTTTCAAGTTGATTCCAGTTTGTTTATGTGAAAAGCGCTCACCAATTGCTAAAACTTCATTTCGATTCGATGTATAGAGTTTTCCATACTTATCAGGTACACAGGAGTTTTTAACTATTACCTATTCCCTGTTCCATAAAATCATAAAATTATCTAGCTCAGCCAATGGCTTTCCTTAAAAACCCATAGCTAGTAATGCTGGGCGGAAGTTAAAATTCAAAATTATTGCATACTTATTATATAAGTGTTTCGCTCTTTTTGAAAGGTATCTTTATTTCCGCCGTGCCTTACTAGGGGGTTGCTAAACTAAGGAATGATCTTAAGTAATGATATTAAGTATAGTTGGGTCAGTTACCGATTACTTATTACCCATTCCCCATTACCTATTACCTTAAGTCTCACTCAATACCCAATTCACTAAAGTACGAACTGGAAAGCCAGTCGCACCAGAATTATTACAACCATTTTCTTTATCAGTCCAAACTGTTCCAGCAATATCGATATGTACCCAAGGCGTTTCCTTAACAAATTGCTTCAAGAACAAGGCTGCCGTAATCGAACCAGCTGCACGGGGTCCAGTATTTTTGAAATCAGCAATTTGAGACTTTAATCCCTCAAAGTACTTCTCTTCCATGGGCATCTGCCATAATTTTTCACCAGCCGCTTCTGCCGCATCTTTAAACTGTTGCGCTATTGTTTCATCAGTGGTCCATAAACCAGCAATATCATTTCCCAATGCTACAACACAGGCACCAGTCAAGGTAGCTAAATCTGCGATCGCATCCACCTCTAATTTTTCCGCAAACACTAAAGCATCTGCTAGGGTTAGTCTTCCTTCGGCATCCGTATTATTGACCTCAATCGTCTTACCATTAGAAGCAGTAAGAATATCCCCTGGGTGCATGGCATGACCACTAATCATATTTTCCGTGGCCGCACTGATAAAGTGAACCTCGACATCCGGCTTCAACTGGCCAATTGCCTTAGCAGTCCCCAAGGTAGCCGCCGCCCCCCCCATATCCATTTTCATAGTCTCGATGCCACTACCAGCACCTTTAAGATTCAAGCCACCGGAGTCAAAGGTTAAGCCCTTACCCACAATCGCTAATTTGCGTTTTGGAGTACCATCAGGTTTATAGGTCATATGAATAAACTTGGGAGGCAGATCTGAGGCTTTGGCAACCCCAAGAAAAGCACCCATTCCCAGTTCTTCACAGGCTTCCCTGTCCAAGATTTCCAGGGAAAAACCATACTCTGAGGCCAGCTCCTCTGCTGTCTGAGCCAAACTAATTGGTGTCACCTCATTAGCTGGTGCTGCTACCAACTCTCGTGCCAAAATTACACCTTCACAGATTTTCTGAGCCTTATCAATCCCTGCTTCTTGCCCAGCCAATGCCAGTAAATCAATCTGTTCCAGCTTTGCGCCCTTATCCTCGGATTCCGACTTAAAGCGATTGTCTTGGTGTAGAGCCAGGATTATCCCCTCAGTGATCCCTTGTGCCGTTGCTATGGGGTCATCATTAACCACCGGTAAGCTAATTCCAAGAGTTGTAATCTTTTGCTGTTTCGCAGTCCGGGCAATTGTGGCACTTCCACGGCGCAGTGTATCTAAGCTCAGGTCATCAGCTTTACCCAATCCTACCAGGATAATTTTACGGATTGGGCTACCGGATCCGACACGGGTGACAGCAGAACTACTAGTGCTACCCTTAAATTCTGTTTCCTCGATCAATTCTGTAATCGTACCAGTCAGTTTCTGATCCAACTCGGCTAAATCACCAGTCAGGTCTACAGCATCCTCAAATAACCCAATGGCTAAAGCATCACCAGTCCAGTCTAACCTTAGTGTATCGGTTCCGCGAATTTCCATATTTTTTTCTGTCTAGGTAATTACAATGAATAGTTTTTGAACCAATACCATAACAAATATTGACTGGTAATGGGGTGAGGGGGTGTGGCGGTTAGTTAGTGTAAAGATTGTTGAAATTTTATCTGACGATTAACGAAAAAAACATTCTATCTGTGTTATATTTAGAATTGATAATCATAAACTATCAATAAACTTGTTCCGGATCGAGACGTTTATGGCTCAAAATATCGAGTCAGTTAACACACAAAAAGTAAATCCTCGACAACGCTATACGAAACTAAACATTTTTGTCGAGGTCTTACTGGCTTGACGAGGTAAGCCAAACTAGAAAGAAGTGTTCTATTGACTTAAGCGATGCTTGATTGTAGAGCCACTTGAGGAATATTTCCCCTTAATTGCTGATTTCTGGTTTCCATCCTATGCCTCTGCTCGACCCCAACCGTTCTTATAGCTTCAGTGAAATAGCCAAACTCAAAACTCCGACGGATGAAATCTTGGCAGAATATGGCTATTCACTAGAACGTACCTTATTGGATTTGCGGCAATATCAGGGTGAGTTAGATCGATTGCAGGAGCGCCAATCACGCCTCGAAGAAATCTTACCTTACCTGGATCTGAGCAACGAACAATCCCGGCGGGAGATGTTAATTGCACCTGTGATGGCAGATTTAATTCACTACACAAGGGCGCAATTGCGAATTGAGTATTCAATCAAGGTCAGCAATCAGCTTCAAGGCGCGTTGGACTATTTGCTGAGGACAACGACTAATCTGTTAGTAGTTGAGGCAAAGCAAGAGGATCTTACCAATGGTTTCACTCAGATGGCAGTCGAACTGATCGCTCTCGATCAGTGGGAGAAATGCGCATCGGTTGAGCAACAGCCACAACTATTTGGAGCCGTTTCAACTGGAACAATCTGGCAGTTTGGTATTCTGCACCGTCAAGATAAATTAATCACCCAACAATTGACTCTCTACCGGGTACCAACGGATTTAGAACCCTTAACCAGAATTCTGATCGCAGCGCTCTCTAGCAGTAATTGAGTAAGAGAGTCACTGCTCTATTGTTGAGCAACTTGAGGAATATTTCCCCTTAAACCAGTCATCAACTTCAAAGCATAAATCTTGACTGGACGAATCCGGCGCAGCATCCATAACCCGAGACGGCGTATCGCCACTATTGGTAACCAGTTGTTGGAAAACATCCGATCTAGGGTATCGGTAAACCCTAAGATGACAAGATTCTCTTGCTTGCGCCAGTTTTCATAGCGCTTAAGAACCTCTATGGCTCCAATATCTTCCCCTGCTTGGTGTGCTTCAGTCAAGACTTGGGCAAGGGCAGCAGCATCGCGAATCCCAAGGTTTAGTCCTTGACCACCGACAGGATGGCAGCAATGGGCAGCATCACCAATTAGTGCTAATCTTGACTGAATATAGCGATCGCTCTGCATCAACTGCACTGGAAACAAATAGCGATCGCATTCCAACTCCAAGCGACCCAACAGACCACCAGTGTAGTATTCCAGCTTAGCGAGAAACTGATCTTCGTCTAGTTCTTTTAAAGCTTTGGCTTCAGCATGGGGTGCTGTCCACACCACCTGGCAGCGATTCTCTGATAAGGGCAGCACCCCCATCGGACCACTAGGCCAGAAGCGTTCAAAAGCCGTATTATTATGGGGCTTTTCAGTTTTAATCCGGGCAGTCACACAAGATTGCCAGTATTTCCAGCCACGAGTCGTAATCCTAGCCCTAGTCCGAATTTGCGATCGCGCTCCATCAGCCGCCACCAAGAGCCTTGTCCTGATTCGATGCTGAGTATCACCCTCCTTGACAGTAATCTCCACCCCAGACTCCTGATAGTCTACATCCACTACTTCTGCTGGACACAGCCAGTCAACATTGGGGCAATCTGTCAAAAATTCTTGCAACGACGTTAGCACCGGACGGTGTTCTCCCACATACCCTAGGGCGTTGGTACCTAAATCTGAAGGGGAAAAATTTACCACACCGGAATGGTTAGCATCGGAAAGCTTGATCTGCCGAAATGTGCTAATCTGCGGCAGGATTTTATCCCAAACCCCAATACCTGCAAAAATACGCCCTGAGAGGATAGACAAAGCATAGGCTTGTATCCTGGCAGCTGCCACTGACTTCGGTTTTGCTTCTATGAGTAATACGCTCAACCCAGAATGTTTCAACGCACAGGCCAGGGTAGAACCAGTAATGCCACCACCCACAATGGCTAGGTCGTAATCAAAACTTTGATGGGTTGCTGAGGTAGTTTGAATCAGCAGTTCCAGCGCCATAACTATAGTAGTAAGTGTCTCGGTAAATAGTAATATATACTCTTTTTCATTGTGACGCTTTTAGATCAACCCATCAACTGATCCAATTTTGCTCAACCTGGAAACACACGACTTAACTCTAGGCACAAATCTCCAAGACCAGGAATGGTAACCGTTTCATTGGGCAACACCACCCGTTTGACCCGATAGCCGAAATTTCTTTGAGTATCTTGATAGGGCTGAGTATAGCACTCTAGTTGACCAGCCACCAGGTTAACAATCCAGTAATCCTGAACTTGGTTTTCTGAATATAAAGATAGCTTTACGGTCTGGTCATACTCCAGGGTTGAATCTGACACCTCAATAACCAGCAATATATCCTTTGGATAAGGGTGATTTGGCAAGTAGTCATCTGCCTGACCCCATGCGATCGCAACATCCGGTTCCGGTTCACTGTCGTTGGATAGGATGATTGGTTCCTGTCCCCTTACTACCCCACGGTCGCCTACTAGTCTGTCCAACTCTCGCCATAACTTAGTGTTGCAAACCGAGTGGGAGGTACCCTTCGCCACCATTTGTATTAACTCTCCCCGAATCAACTCCACCCGGTCATCTTCTGTTAGAAAACCATTATCAATCAAGCGATGATAGTCAGCTAGGCTAAAGCGCTTAGTTTTGATCAGGGTCATGATAACTTAACTTTAAAAACACAGCTTAATTGTATGAGGAGTTATTCTTTTCCAATTTATCAACCCATGCCTCTAGTGCCTTGATTTTTTCAGTCCAAGTTATGGTTTAACTCACCCCAATATCAATTAATTCAATATTCCCTATTTTATCATAAAATAGGCTTTAATTTTCAGCTTCTGGTAACCAATCCTGATCTAAGGCCAATCCAAGAGAATAGGGGCAAGCCTCTGGGAAAACCGAAACAGGCATTCCGGTTTGCTGGGCTGCCTTACGGCGAGCCCGCTGATAGCTTTGTTCCAGCTGCTGGGCTGGATAGCTCCTGAGACTGGGACTATCTTCAATAGCTAGCTCAATCTGAGTCCGAGCGTCAGTAATCGAATCCAGCCAGCTATCCGAGCGACGCTGATGCTGGTATTGCCACTTGAGCAAATGTAACAGCAGGCGAATCAATTGGCTAGTAATTCCCCGCCTTTCACTCTTGCCCAAGTCTTCAACCTCCTCAATCAGATTTTCTAAGTCAATCTCTTGCCAACGACCTTCTCGCAACAGCTGTGCTGTTTGTTGTGTCCAGGAATGAAAGTCTTTTGTGTATGATTTTTCCACAACTGTCTCTCCCTTTATATACCCAATTTATCTCTTAATTTATTAACTCTTGCCTCTTGCCTCTTGCCTCTTGCCTCTTGCCTCTTGCCTCTTACCTCTTGCCTCTTACCTCTTACCTCTTGCCTCTTGCCTCTTACCTCTTGCTAGCTTGCCTATTGCTAGCTTGCCTATTGCTAGCTTGCCTCTTGCCTCTTGCCTCTTGCCTCTTGCCTTTCCTTAATCCAATCTATTTTGATTTGGGTTTAATGCCATGACAAATAGTGCGATCGCTTTCATCGATTTCAGCATTGTGCTTGAGATAATCCCCTACCCAATTACAAGCCCGACCCAGAAGGTCATTGAAATCTAAACTTATATCCATATCCCACATAATCACATTGCCATTGGAGTCAGATGAAGCCAGGATTTTGCCATCGGGACTGAAACTGAGGCTAAAAACCCCATCATTATGTCCAATCAGAGTTTCAATTTCTTGCCCCTTCAAATTCCAGAGTTTAACCGTTTTGTCACCACTAGCCGAAGCAATCATCTTGCCATCTGGGCTGAAACTAACGCTAAACACCTTACCCTGATGCCCTTTGAGAGTTCGGATTTCTTTACCGTCTCTACTCCAAAGTTTAACCGTTTCGTCCTCACTACCAGAGACAAGCATCTGACTGTCGGGACTAAAACTGACACTCCAGATCACATCATCATGACCTTTGAGGATAGTAGGAGTTAAGCAAAAAGGCAAAAAATTTATGTTATGGTCTGATCCAACTGCTGGTTTTAAGTTTGCTGGTTTTAAGTTTGCTGGTTTTAATTCACCATTACATAAATTTTCGCGACTCCAAAGCTTAATAGTATTATCATCACTACCAGCAGCAATCATCAGACCATCGGGACTAAAATTAACACTTCTAATCGCAGCCCTAAGCTTTTTAAACCTTTGGGGTTCTGTTCCTTTAAAACTCCAAAGCTTAACAGCTTGATCCCAACTGCCAGATACAATCGTCTGACTGTCAGGGCTGAAACTAACGCTAAAGACTCCAGCCTTATGCCCCTGGAGTGTTTGGATTTTTTTACCATCCTTACTCCAAAGTCTAACCTTACTATCCCGGCTAGCCGTAGCAATAGTTTTGCCATCCGGGCTAAAACTCACACTAAACACTACATCTCTGTGGTTTTCTAGAACGTTTGGAGTCAAACAAAAATCCAGTAGATTGATAGTTTTACTAGACCTTATTTCCCCTAATCCTTGCTTGCTACAGGTATAATCTAAATGCCATAGTTTAGCAGTTTTATCTTCACTAGCACTAGCCAAAGTTTTGCCATCTGGGCT
>NZ_JAAHIE010001239.1:0-1364 GCF_010671945.1 Moorena sp. SIO4E2 | reverse complement strand
TTCTCAAATTATGGCTCATTGTCTTGATGCAATAGCGAGTGGGGGAAACCACGGCAGTCGCTCATGGGGGAGACCACGGCAGTCGCTCATGGGGGAAACCCCCAAGACCGCGCTGCCTCCCCAAGACCGCGCTGCCTCCCCAAGACCGCGCTGCATCGCTTCACTGATTGCTGCCTTGATAGAATCAAAGCCATGTGCTCGAAGAAGAGTTAAAACCCATGTTTTGAGCAAAGATAAGTTTAAAGGAGCTTGTCCTGACGTTTGCGGACTAATATCTTCTTCATAGATGACGTCTTTTACCCAAGGTCGAGAATTTTCAATGAGCCAATGTCCTCTAATTCCATTGGCCAAACCACGAGATAATGGTGGTTTTGAACAAAGATAATAACTGATGCTTCTATAAGTCTCATTTCCACGAGTTCCACTGCGTTTGAAGTTACCGTAAGGTAGTGGAGCCAAAATCTGCCAAGTTTTAACCCTTCTATGCATAGCCTGCCCACCATAAAGGCTCCACTACCTAAGGTTTCGTCTCAGAGACTTTAATCACACAACCAGCTCCAATCCATTTGGGGTCAAGGTTTTCGGGTGGATCAAACACTTCAATAAGACGATAAGTATTACGGTTTCTAGTTTTTTCATAATGGGTCACTTTTTGTCGTGGTGTAAGCTGGTTTGATTCCGTTTCTATTTGTTGATATAATTTGGGTTGATTTTTTTTGACTTTAACTAGATAGTCATTCCCTGACTCGACGATGGCTGCCAGAGTTTTTTTTGACAATGAAGAGCATCAAAACTAAAAACTACGGAGATGAAACCTTGAACAGTGGAGCCTTATTACAAAAGATTTAACCCTTTTCTGCATAACCGATCACCCATAAAGGCTCCACTGTTCTACGGGAACTTCAAAACCTGTTAAATCTAATAAGTCAATTAATTCTCGAACGACGTAAATTTCGCTTTCCTGTTTGTTCGACATCATTTTTACCCCTAAGACTAATCTTCTTTGATGAGCAAAAGCCGAAACACAACTGATCAAGTTTTGTTTCGCGTTATCGTAGTTACTAACAGTATTTTTGAGGCTCTTCCCATCTATGGATATCCATTCTGAAGAGGGAATAACACCATAGTGTTGACTCCATTTATTAAATACAAGTTGGAGTTCTTCGTAATCTAAATTAACCATGACTCTTCTGAGCACTGAATAAGAAGGAACACGAGCATGCATGAATTTGAAGTCTATAGCAACCCTAAATAGCTTGTAACAGATATAATATAAATATTACTCTTATTATACAAAAAATAAAATATGAATATTATAGATGAATTATCAAATTTTATTAATCAAACAATAGAGCCCAAAGAAA
>NZ_JAAHIE010001238.1:0-1365 GCF_010671945.1 Moorena sp. SIO4E2 | reverse complement strand
GCCCTAAATCAAATAAATCAATCAGTTTACCTCGTTCTTGCTGGTCTTCGGTATTTCTAAATGCTGGTCTAAGTTTTGGAGACAGCAAATCGCTAACCGACTGCCAACCTACTTCAAAATTACCCTTCAACCATTCCAGTAAGTTCACGACATTTGATTCTAGCTCTGGTAATAGCTCTGGTAATTGGTTAATTAACTGCTCAAGAGAATCGATTTTACTAATATCCAAGCTTCCTCCCAGTGCAGTTTTGGAAAATCCTAGCAGTTTAGCTTGATTACTTGGTTTATGAATTTCTACCACCACATAACCAACTCGGTCTTGGCGACTTTCTGGTGGGATGTCACAAACTAGGTCACCAGGTAAAACAGGACGACATTCCAATTTTCCCCAACCTTTAACCATCAAATCGGATACATTCATTAGCGATCGCAGGGCTGGATTGCTGCTATCACTTGCTGCTAAATCAGTTTCTACTTCCAGACACTCTAAGTAGAAATTTACCGCATAAACCGCTAATGTATTTAGGTAAACGTCTTGAGCTTTATCCGGTTCGTGCTGTTCCCGACTAAAGGTTTCTGCTAGTTGATACCAATCTCTGGTAAGAGGCACAGAGAATGTTAATTTTTCCGTTAAGTTATTCATGGTTACTCTCTCGTCTATACATTGAATCTTATTTGTCAGTTATTCCTGCAAGTATTCCTTAAACCTGTCAGCAAAATACTTACAAGAGCGGCAGTAGAAACTTTGCACCGTTGAGGCTTGCTTTGGCTTTAACCCAACTGCTACAGCAGTCTGTTGCCAACTCTTCCGGTCAAGATATAAAAGAGCAATAGTTCTGAAGTTGGCCTGAGGATGTCCTTTAACGTGTCTGCTGGCAAACAGCCCATCAGAGTCTTCTTCAATACACTGACGTACAAGCTGTGAAGGTAACGGAGTGTCTTCTGGTTGGGCAACGGTTTCTAAATAGGTCATACCTGATTGATTGATCTTACCCCCATCGGAAGAGTTTATTGGTGCATCTAGTGAGTACTCCTTTCCCCCTTTGGTATGTCGTTTATTGCCATCAATCAACCGTCTCTTGAGGACGTAATTGACCCAGTTAATCACCGGAGCTCTCGGTTCATAAGTGTCAATTTTTTTTAACACATACAACAAAGTCTCTTGAAGTGCATCATCGTAAACCTCCTGAGGAGTGTCAAATCTCCTGCGAGATAATTTGCCGGATGCTTGAATCATGTGAATCAGCCGGGTCAGGGCTAGACGACGGCCACGGCTTTTTGGGGGATGCTTTTGAGCTTCCAAAGCTAGCTGTTGTAGTCGTTCCTCCAGTTCGTTCATGGGTTAACTCCATCTCAATCCATCTC
>NZ_JAAHIE010001237.1:0-1366 GCF_010671945.1 Moorena sp. SIO4E2 | reverse complement strand
CTTGACACTCCCCACGGTTAGAAACCGGGGGATTCTTCGTTCAGCGACCCAAGTTGCTGAGACAGGATTTCTCCAGTCCCAGTAGTGCTCAGGTCTCCCGAAGCGTTGGGATCTTTATCGATCCAAGTTCCGATGTGCCCCATCGTACTTAAAGCAGAATTCAGAATATTGATGGCGGCATTTTGGTCGCGATCTAGAACACATCCACATCGACAAACATGGGTTCGAGTTGATAGTGATTTCTTGACCGTTGTTCCACAACTTGAACAATTTTGGCTTGTGTAGGCAGGGTTAACGACAACTGTTACTCTGCCCAACTTTTTGCCAAAATACTCTAACCACTTCCTGAATTGATACCAACCTGCATCATTAATAGACTTGGCGAGACAATGGTTTTTCACCAGGTTCTTAATCCTCAAATCTTCGTAGGCGACCATGTCGTTAGACAGGACTACGCAACGCGCTACTCTCTTAGCATGTTCTTCACGTTGCCTACTTATTTTGAGGTGTACACGTCCTAGCTTATTAATGGCGCGCTTACGGTTAGCACTGCCTTTTTTCTTTCGAGAAACGCGACGTTGATAGAACTTCATCCGTTTCTCGCTTTTTCTGTAGAATCGTGGGTTGGGTTCAGTATTGCCATCTGAATCTGTGTAGAACTCTTTGAGTCCGACATCTAAACCAACGTTGTGCTTTGTCGGTTCAACATCAACTTTGACATCTACTTGAATACAGAATTGGCAATAATAACCATCAGCTCGTCTAACCAGTCTCACTCGCTTAATCTGTTTAACTAGATAGAATGCCAAATCCCACGTCCCAATCAATTTAAGTTTACCAATCCCTTTTTTGTCGGTAAATTCAATGTGCTTGGGGTCTAGTAACTTCCACCCGGACGTTTTGTATTCAACAGAGCGGCTACGTTTTTTGAACCGAGGATATCCTTTTTTCCCGGGGAGATTTTTCTTACAGTTCTCAAAGAACTTAACAATGGCTGACCAGCATCGTTCTACAGATGTCTGACAAGCGTGGGAGTTCAAATCTTTGACAAAGGGATACATAGCGCGAAGTTCGGTGTTATACCGATATAGCTCTTTCCTCCCTAAACCTCGATTATCTATCCAGTAACGCAAGCATGAATTCCTAACGAATTGACCAGCCCGGATTGCCTCATCAATCGCTCGGTATTGATTGAGTTTTCCTTTAACTTTGAACTCGTAGACTATCATGCCTGTGACACTTGCTTATTTAGCCTATTACCTACAGTACCACAAGAATTGTTGTTTATGTGAGGGGGTGAGCTTACCCCATGGATGAATCGTAGGGGCTTGCGCTCACCCCCTCACACTCCCCGATTTCCGGTCAA
>NZ_JAAHIE010001236.1:0-1369 GCF_010671945.1 Moorena sp. SIO4E2 | reverse complement strand
TGGACTCAGGCTATAGTTCTTGCCTTGCAACCTCAATAGGAGTATAGCGTTTATGAAGCTTCCACCACCGTTAAGCGCCGAGGTGGTGGTGTCCTATGCTAATTTGGAGTTAGCCTTAACCCACAAATCACAGAGGCAAGCCCAGCTTCTAGGCGGTCGTCCAGATCTTTTGCTGGAACTACCCTCGTTGCTATTTCTACGAACGAGTTTAAGTACACCTCTAGCACCAATGTTGTAAGCGCCATTAAGGTCGGCATTGAATCGCTTAGCTGAAGGGAAGGTTGCTAGGGCATAATTTTTTGAATTACGTCTAACCGTACCAGAACCATCATAGGCCAGTTTTGAAGTGTAAGCCGCCACGACCTCTATAACTTTACCTCCCAATTCAGCCCATTTCATTTCCGTAAAATCACGAATCTTTGCTTTGAGCCAACCGTGGAATCTTTGGCTTAGATTAGACCGCTTTCGTCCACCCTTTGGTTTCCGGAGACGAAACCTTAGAATAGTGGAGCCTTAATTAATAATCCTTAACCCTTTTATGCATAACCTGCCAACTGTAAAGGCTCCACTATTCTTACGGTAACTTCAAACCATCCTTTGAGATTCTCAAAGACGTTCGCGAAGCGTCGGCTTTGCCGAATCGCTTCAGAATTAAACTTCTCAGCAATCTCAACAATTCGTTTAGAAACGATATGGCCAATTCGGTTGTTGATTCTTTGGCATTTTTGATAAGTCTTAGAACAGAAACCCTTATGAAGTTTGCCGCCCTTGCCCATGGTTTTGGATGCCCGTACGGATACAGATTTTAGTCGCTTATCCCTGCGGTCTATGTCTCTCCCTGGATGAATAAAATCGCGATGGATTACAGTGCCGGTTTGGGTTACGACTGCTATTGTTGCGGTAGTATTAATACCTAAATCTACCGCAGTAACATTAGCTTCTGGTTTACGCTTTTCTGGATTACAAGTAAACGGAACAGACAGATGGCAGTACCTATCATTGAAAATCAACGACGGGGACATCATTTTGTTAGTAGCTACCTGATGGCGTTCTCTTAAGCCGGTAATCTGAACTTTAGTCCAGATCCAATTCTTCCCATCAAAAACTTTGATTTCGATTTTCTCAAAACCATGTAACTTGTAACATTGACCTTTGTACAAAACTGGATAGCAGCCAGTATCAGCATTTAATCTTGGTGGTTTGCTATCTTTCCTTTTTCGACTACCAGACTGCCATTCACGGTATCGAGTCACATAACTACTAACCTGTCCAGCTGCAAATGCGTTCGCGAAGCGTCGGCTTTGCCGAATCGCAGCTCGACGGTAGTAACTAGGGAACTTATAAAAAGCCTTGTTGAATTGTGGATATT